>NZ_DLLH01000039.1:711-1154 GCF_002476655.1 Treponema sp. UBA7567 | reverse complement strand
CTGTTCTTATCAAAACTCGATATTTGGACTATTTCGGGTATTTATGGAAGATTTTAATTTTTACAGAAATTTAATCAGTGTTTTTTTAAGTTTATTTTTTCTTTTGCCGGCATTTTCGCTTTGTCATGAAATAAAAGAAGCTTCGATTTTTACAATAAACGGTCAGGTTGAATTGAGAATCGAGCCTGTTTTGACTAGCGAAGTTGTTGCAAAAAGCTTGAATCACGAAGGCGGACTAAAAGTTCGCGTCTTAAAAATCAAAGAGTCTGAAAACGGAACTTGGCTTTATGTGCTTATAAGAAGCGGTTTTTGGTCAGAAAATGGAGACTGGATTAAGCCTTATTCTAGGTATTGGATTTTTCTGGAAGATGAAACTAAAATTTTTGATTACGAAGAATGATTTTTTAGAAAAATACAGTGGACTTACGCCGGATGCGGCGGGC
>NZ_DLLH01000039.1:0-666 GCF_002476655.1 Treponema sp. UBA7567 | reverse complement strand
AACCCAAAGCAGCCGGTTTTTCCAGTTATGGACAGCGCAATTTGCGCAAATTGTCTGGTTTTGGGCAAATTGCCGTCCGAAAATTTAAAATCACATTTCTTTTATGACTTTTAAAAGTTTTTCTACGTCGTTTTCTGTGGTTGCCCAGCTTGTGCAAAAACGGATTACGGTGTGGTTTTCGTCGTATTTTTCCATAAATCCGTACGCTGCTTTTTGCTCAAGCGGCTGCAATTTTGAATTTTCGATTATAAAAAAAACTTGGTTTGTCGGAGAAACAAAATAAAGTTTGTAGCCTGCGGCGGTGAGCGCGTCTTGAATTTTTTGTGCGTAAGAATCTGCTGTTTTTCCGAGTTCGAGATAAAGGTTGTTTTTGAAAAGTTCCGCAAATTGAATTCCGAGAAGCCTGCCTTTTGCAAGCAATGCGCCGTGCTGCTTTATTTGTGTTAAAAAATGAGGAATTAGTTCTGGTTTTGGAACTACGACGGCTTCGCCAAACAGTGTGCCGCATTTTGTTCCGCCAATGTAAAAAACATCGGTTAGGCGGGCAAGGTCTTTTAGGCTTACGTCGTTTTCTTTGCTTCCGAGCGCATAGGCAAGCCGTGCTCCGTCGGCAAAAAGTGGAATTTTGTATTGGCGGCAAACTTTTGAAATGTCGGAAAGTTCTTG
>NZ_DLLH01000050.1:0-7802 GCF_002476655.1 Treponema sp. UBA7567 | reverse complement strand
TAGTCAGCGCTGTAATGATAAACTAATCAGTGTTGTGCTGATTAGCTTGTCATCTGTACAATGATAAATTTGAAAAATTCGGCAATAAAAACCAAAGAATTGTTGAATTTTAAAAGATTCAATTTCGAGTTTAAAATTTTATTTTCATTGTTATGAGCGTGATTCAAAAAAAACTCCGAGCCAGTTTTAATGGCACGGAGTTTTTTTGTGTTTATTTTGTTCTTGCTGTCTTATGGCTGTCTTTTGTTGAAGAGTTGNNTTAGAACAGCCCGAAATATTTTACATTTTAGCAAGATACGGCACTAGGACAAGGCTCATTGCTTCTTTTAAAACCTGTAAGGTCGCCTTTGCGAGCGTGAGACGCGCTTTTTTTGTGTTTTCATCTTCTGCCGAAAGAATCGGACAGTTCTGGTAGAATTTTGCAAAGAGCTTTGAAATATCGTAAAGATATGCCGCGACTACAGACGGATCCTTGTTTGCGGCTGCCTTTGCAATTACCTGGGGATATTCACCAAGGCGTTTTGAAAGATCCCATTCTTCCGTAGCCTTTAAGAATACCGCGGCGTCTTTTGCTTCGAGCGGAGCGATTCCGTCGTTTTCTGCTTTTCTTAAAATCGAGGCAATGCGCGCTCCCATGTACTGCAAATAAGGGCCTGTGTTTCCGTTAAAGCTCAAGCTTTCTTCAGGATTAAAAATCATGTCTTTTACAGGACTTACCTGAATCAAATAATAGTGAAGGGCGGCAAGCGCGACTTTTTCTGCCACGTCGTCCGCATCACCGACATCATCTTCCCGGCCGCGCTCCTTAATTGCTTTGAGGGCATCTGCGTGCAGCGAGTCGATAAGGTCGTCTGCATCGACAACTGTTCCTTCGCGGCTCTTCATTCTTCCGTTTGGCAAATTTACAAGACCGTAGCTCAAGTGGTAGAGCTTGTCTGCCCATTCAAAGCCTAGCTTTTTAAGAATATAGAATAAAACCTTAAAGTGGAAAATCTGTTCAGAAGCAACAACGTAAATCAGCTGGTTGAACGGCCAGTCGTTGTGTCTACTGATTGCAGTTCCAATATCCTGTGTTATGTAAACAGAAGTTCCGTCTTTTCTTAAGAGAACTTTTTCGTGGTCTTCTCCGTCTTTTCCTTTTCCGACAGCTTCGGTCACATCAACTCTTACAGAACCATCTTCCGCCTTAAAGAAAATGCCTTTTTCGAGGCCTTTTGCAATTTCGTCCTTGCCCTTAAGGTATGTTTCGCTTTCAAAATAGAATTTATCAAAGCTGACGCCTGTTCTTTTATAGGTTTCGTTTACTCCGTTAAAAGTCCAGTCGTTCATTGTCTTCCAGAGCGCGCGTATTTCTGGATCGCCGGCTTCCCATTTTACNNACGAGCATTTCTTCTGCCTGCTGCTGTGCCTGTGGATGCGCTGTTTCCGGCTTGTCTTTTTCGCCTTTTAAGTATTTTTCAAATTCAACATAGCACTGGCCGACAAAATGGTCGCCCTTCATTCCAAGAGTTTCTGGAGTGTCGCCGTTTTTTTCGTGGAAAAGCTTGTATGCGAGCATTGACTTGCAGATGTGAATTCCGCGGTTATTTATAATATTTACCTTGTAAACTTCGGCGCCTGCTTTTTTTAAGATTCTGCTTACAGATTCGCCGAGAGCATCGTTTCTCATGTGTCCGAGATGCAAAGGTTTGTTAGTGTTTGGAGAAGAGAACTCCACCATTATTTTTTCGCCTTCCAGAAGCGGTTTTCCGTTTTCTCCAAGAGAGCCGTAAGAATCTTTTTCATCTTCAATTTTTGAAAGGATTGAAGCGATGGCTTTTTCTTTGTCGAGTTTTACATTTACGTAAGGACCGACATTTAAAACTGTTCCAAAAGAAGACGCTTTTTCGCCGATTTTCTGAACAACTTCCTGTGCGATTGCTGGAGGCGCCATGCGCAGTGATTTTGCAAAGACAAACATTGGAGAGCCTAAATCTCCCATTTTTGGATCCGGAGAATCCTGAACAACGACTGTTTCTTCGTTTACTGCCGGTGTTTCAGGCATTTTTTCCTTGATAATTTCATTTATTGCATCTGCAATTAAAGTTCTGAAAATTGATTTTGGATCAGACATTAAAATTTGCTCCTGTGCGGTTTTATATGTTCCCTTATAAAATACTTTATGCTATAATATCAAAATATTGTGCCGTTTACAATCTGCATTTAGAAGTGAAAAATTTCTTTGCCGGTAAAAATGGCTTTTTTGAGTTTAATAAGAATTTTGGAGAAAAATAAATGGATGCAGTTGTAATTGAACACTATATTGACGATTTGATGTCTAAATCGACGGCAGAATTTCCTATCTGGAATATCGAAAAAGCCCGTGCCGGAAAAAAATCTGGCTGGGATTATATCGACGGCTGCATGATTATGGCTTTGCTTGAAATTTACAGCACAAGCGGCGACAAAAAGTATCTTGATTTTTGCGATTACTATGAAGATTACAGAATCCACGATGACGGAACAATTGACGGTTACGACAAAAACACATGGAACTGCGATGAGCTCAACGGCGGAAAAAATCTCTTTGTTTTGTACCGCTACACAAATAAAGAAAAATACAAAAAGGCCTTGGATCGTCTTTACGAGCAGGTAAAAGACCAGCCGCGCACTGCCGAAGGAAATTTCTGGCATAAGCAGATTTATCCGAATCAGGTTTGGCTTGACGGTCTTTACATGGCTCAGCCTTTTTACATGGAATACGAAAAGCTTTTCAATAATTCAAAAAACATAGAAGATACTTACAACCAGTTTTTCAATGTTTACAAAATTATGCGCGATCCAAAGACAGGACTTTACTATCACGGTTATGACAGTTCAAAAAAAATGTTCTGGGCTGACAAAGAAACCGGCTTGAGCAAAAATTTCTGGCTTCGTTCGCTCGGCTGGTTCAGCATGGCGCTTTTGGATACGCTTAATATTGCTCCTGACCGCGGAAGCGAAAACTGGAACAAATTAAAGGGCATTTTCATTGACTTGTGCGAAAGCATGCTTAAATTTCAGGACAAAAGCGGAATGTGGTGGCAGGTTCCAAATTATCCAGGAAAAGGAAAGAATTATCTGGAGACCTCTGGTTCTGCAATTTTTGCATATTCACTTTTAAAAGGCTACCGCACAAAAATTCTTGAAGACAAAAAATTTCAGGAAGCAGGAATCAGGGCTTTTGAAGGGATTTGCGACAAATATCTGAATACTGATTCTGGACGTTTGAGCCTTGGAGGAATCTGTCTTGTTGCAGGTTTAGGCCCGGAAAAAGATTTGCGCCGCGACGGAACATTTGATTATTATATGAGTGAACCGATTGTTCAGGACGATGCGAAAGGCGTAGGACCATTCCTTCTTGCTTACAACGAATACAAACAGATAAAAAAATAAAAATCGGGGTAAAATATGAAGTATCTGGTGATTTCGGATATTCACGGAAGCGCAGAGAGCCTGGAAAAAGCGCTTGATTGTTTTGGAAAACAGGCTGATTATCTTTTGCTTTGCGGAGATTATCTGAATCACGGGCCTCGCAATCCTTTGCCGGAAGGCTGGAATCCTAAAAAAGTTGCTTCGGTTTTGAACGAAAACAAGGGGCGGATTATCTGCGTTCGCGGAAACTGCGATGCAGAAGTTGACGAAATGGTGCTCGAATTTCCGTGTCTTGCCGCCTATACGACAGTTTTTGATTCAAACAGAAGAGTTTTTGTTCACCACGGACATCTTTACAATCGCGAAAAACTAGAGAACTGGCTTCCAAAAGGGACTTTGATTGTAAGCGGACATACCCATGTTACTGTTTTGGAAGAAAGCAGCGACTTTTACTATTTTAATCCCGGTTCGATAAGCCTTCCAAAATGCGATGACGGAAAAACCTGCGGACTTATTGATATAAGTTCCGATGGCAAAATAAAAGCCGGACTTTATACAATCGAAGGAAAGTTTTTAAGAAGCCTTGATTTTTAACAGGAGCTTATCAGCCGGCGGGTCTTGTCAGCTGGCTTCCTTTTGAATTGTTTTTAAGCTTTCTGAATAACATTCACAAAAATCATTTGTCAGTTTTTGATCTTCTCCTGTAGTTTTTTCGCGCAGGACATCTTCCAAGTTTTGACCGATTTGCGCAAGTTTCTCCATTGCGAGTTGTCTTGCCGCTCCTTTTACCCGATGGACGTACGAAGCCGCTTCTCCATTTTTTTTGGAGAGAACAAGTTCATTCAGTTTTTCTGGCGAAAACTCGACGCTCAAAAAGGCCTGGATTAAAATTGACAGAAGCTCGCTGTCATTTCCGACCATTTCTAAGGCAATCTTTTTATTAAAAATTTCGGACATATCTTTATTCCATTTTTATAGATTTTTAATTCAATTTTTTTTATGCAGATTTTCTTTAGAGTAGTCTGTTTATTTTATTTTTGCTATACTTTTTTATCATGAATAAAGATAAATTAAAAGTTTTGTCCCTTGCAGCCGTTTTTTCGTCTGCAATTTTTTCTGTTTTGTGTTTTTCAGTGTCTTTGGACGTTTCTTTGACGGCGTTTCCGCTTGCATTGATTTTTACAGGCGTTCTTTTTTGGGCTGGTTATAGCCAGCTTTTTGGAAAGAAAGATTTGCGTTTTATAAGCGTTTTCCGTACACTTTTGCAGTATGAGCCTTATGTCCTTTTAATTGCCTTTGTTTTGCGCCGGGCGGGAAATCACGGAACTTTTTATCTTATCGATTTAATTGAAGTTGTTTTCTGGTGTGTTGCAAGTGTTTTGTCTTTGTGGATTCTTTATTGTCTTAATCCAAAGAGAATTGCCAAAATTGACGAAAACTGGAAGAAATTTATAAACGAGAATTCGATTGGAACAAAAAAAGGAATCAAGAGAATTGCTTTTGAATGTTTGAGCTGGGTTGACGCTCTTGTGCAGGCCGTTTTTATGGTTTTGCTTTTGAACATTTTTATCGTCCAGCTTTATGAGATTCCTTCCGAGTCGATGGTTCCAGAATTTTTGATAAGGGATCGCGTTGTTGTTTTTAAGACTGCGAGCGGTCCCAAATTCCCGCTTTCGGAAGTTGGACTTCCTTATGTAAAAAAGTATAAGCGCGGCGACATTGTTGTTTTTAGAAATCCTCACTATTCAAACGACAGAAAAAGCGAGGTACGGACATTCTTGAGCCAGATTGTATACATGTGCACTTTGACGACGGTAAATCTGAACGTTGATGAAGGCGGCAATCCAAAAGCAGATCCTCTTGTAAAAAGAATTGCCGGTGTTCCTGGGGAGCAGCTTATGATGCAGGACGGAATTCTTTATTCGCGGACAAAGGCAAGCGACGAATGGAAGGTTGTTGAACAGGATGCAAAATATGCAGAATGGAATTTAAATACTGTAAAAAATTCAATCAAGCGCGGACTTACAAGAGAAAGTTATGTTGTAGGCCAGGAAGAATATGATTCTATGATTGAATGTGAAAAACAGCGCAATGCTTTTGACATAAAGCTCTTTGAAATAGAGGCAAAGTCGATTTCCAAGAGTTTTGAAAAAATCTTTGCAGCTTATTCTTCAGAAAAGCAGAATAACAGTCTGGATGTTCTTTTTACGGACAAATATCTTTTTGAAAATTCCCTTTTTGCGCAGCATTATTTTTATGCGCAGGCTCTTCTTTCAAATAAAGACGGGGCAAAAAGCTTTGAGCGCTTTATGACTGCCTGGACGGAAAATGCGGATTTTAATTTTAACGGAGATCTTTACTCAGAAGCAAATTTTAAGCTTAACCTTATGATAAAAAAAGTTGCTGGAAGACTGTTCTTGAGGGATGCTCAGCTTCTTGCTGCAGGTAAAAACATAGAGCAGGTTAAGTCTGATTCTCAAATTCAGGAACTATTGAAAACTGCGGCAATGCTAAACTCTTATGCATTTTTGATGGACAGACGCAATATGCCGGTTTTTCCGGCAAACGACAAAGACGGCAATCCTCAGTATATTCCGCAGAATTGCTATTTTATGATGGGCGACAACCGCTTTAATTCGCTTGATATGCGCCATTCTTATGACAACTGGCTTGCGCCTCTTACAAGTTTAGACCCGGTTTCTGTAACTTATTACTCGGATATTTCTCCGCAGTATGTAAACCGCTCTAAAATTCTCGGAACTACGAGCTACAGGTTCTGGCCATTGAATAGACGCGGAGTTCCCGGCCATACAGGAAAATAAAACGGCTTAGGGGGCAGTAAGGGCTCGCAAAGTGTTATGCACGTAACCCTGAATGACCCGGCCTGCCGTGCTTGCACGGCAGGAAAGCCCTAAATTTTTATAAAGTTTTTTTAGCGTCCGTGGCACTGTTTGTATTTTTTGCCGCTTCCGCAAGGACAAGGATCGTTTCTTCCGACTTTTGGAATTGTGCGGCGGACTGTAACACTCTGTCCTTGACGGCCGTTTGCCATTACTCTGCTTGCAGCCTGTCTGCTCTGATGCGCATTTACACCGTCCGCTGCCTGGCCCATGCTCTGCGCTTGCTGATGCTGGGCGTTCATCTGAATGTTGCGCTGCGCCGGCTGTGGAGCTGGATTTATCTGAATGCGCACTTTGAATACTCTGCCTGCAATTGTGAGGCGGATGGTTTCGAGCATATCTTCGAATGCGTTAAAACCGTCTATTTTGTATTCTGTGAGCGGATTCTTTGATGAGTAAGAGCGAAGGTGAACTGCTTCTCTTAAGCCGTCCAAAAATTCGAGCTGGTCGAGCCATTTTTTGTCGATTAACTGCAAATACTGGTAGCGGATGAACATATTGAACTGTTCGTGTCCAACGAGAGATTCTTTTTCTGTCAGATCGTTCTGGAGAAGCGCCATAACTTTTTCTTTTGAAACATCTTCCGCCGGAAGCTGGACTCCGAAATTTTCGCGGATTTGTGTCAAAAGAGTGGTGAGTCCGTTTTTGCGGTTGTGTGAATATTCTTCAAACCACTGGTCAAGATAGTCCTGAGCCGTGAGCATTATGCGTTCTGAGAGTTTTTCGTCCGAAAGAATTCCATCGCGCTGTTCGTAGATATATTCACGCTGGTCGTTTAAAACATCGTCGTAGTCGATAAGGTTCTTACGGATTTCAAAGTTGCGCTCTTCTACTTTTTTCTGTGCGTTTTCGATTCCTTTTGTAAGCCATGGATGATAAATCGGTTCTCCTGGTTCCATTCCGATTCTTGTCATGATGTGCTTCATTCTCTCACCGCCAAACAGGCGCATAAGGTCGTCGTCCATCGAAATGAAGAATTTTGAGCGTCCAGGATCTCCCTGACGTCCAGAGCGTCCGCGCAGCTGGTTGTCGATACGGCGGGATTCGTGGCGCTCTGAGCCGATTACGTAAAGACCGCCGAGAGATTTTACTTCTTCGTAATCTTTTTGCCACTTTTCTTTTTCTGCGATAACTGCTTCTTTTAGCTGTTCTGGAGTTGCGTTTGTTCCAACTCGTTTTAGTGCGCGAGATTCGTAGCTTCCGCCGAGTTTAATATCAGTACCGCGTCCTGCCATGTTTGTTGCTACAGTAACAGCGCCCTTTGCGCCGGCTTCTGCAATGATGAGGGCTTCGCGCGCGTGGTTCTTTGCATTCAAAACTTCGTGCCTGATACCTGCGCGGGTAAGGAGGGCGGACAGATGTTCTGATTTTTCAACCGAAACTGTGCCGACAAGAATAGGCTGGCCTTTTTCGTGGGCGGTCTTGATTTCTTTAACGATTGCGTTCCACTTGTCTTCTTCGTTGAGATAAACTTCGTCCTGCTCGTCAATGCGGGCAACAGGAAGGTTT
>NZ_DLLH01000059.1:0-4328 GCF_002476655.1 Treponema sp. UBA7567 | reverse complement strand
TACAATATTCCGCTTAAAAAAATCCCGCTCAACGGCGACTGGACTTTGAGTAAAGAAAAAATGCTCGAAGCTGCAAACGAAAATGATTCTTCGATTATTTTTGCAAATCCGAACGCTCCAACTTCTCTTGGACTTTCTCGCAGTGAAGTTCGTGAAATGATAAAATCTGCTCCAAAAGACAGAATTTTTGTCGTTGACGAGGCGTATGTGGNNTTTTGGCGGTGAAAGCTGCATTCCTCTTCTTGCTGAATTTGACAATCTTGTAATCGTACGGACTTTTTCAAAATCGCTTTGCGGCGCCGGTTTGAGGCTTGGCTATGTTGTCTCAAGCCCAGAACTTGTAAATTATATTACGACTGTAAAAAATTCGCTCAATCATTTTCCTGTTGATTTTATGGCTCAGCAGGCTGGAATTGCTGCTTGCCGCGACACTGGCTATTATGCTGAATGTGCAAAAAGTGTTGCTTTTGAGAGAGATGAATTTATCGACTTTTTGAGAGCGCTCGGCTGGTTTGTCCTCGACAGCCAGACGAATTTTGTTTTTTGTAAAAAAGACGGCATTTCGGGCGAAGATGCGTACAAAAAAATCAAACAGGAAGGAATTTTAGTCCGGCATTTTAACACGCCGGGAATTGAAGATTTTTTGAGAATTACAATCGGAACTCACGAGCAGATGAAGACTCTTTGCGCCGTAATGGAAAATATTTAAGGAGGCATGATAAAATTACATCCTTGTAATTTTATCATTACAGTTTGCTCAAGCGTTGCTTTCGCAAACTGTGATTCTCGCCATCCGTGGCTCGCCGCTAACGCAGAGTTTTATTTATAAGAAGATAAGATAAAAATTACTTCCGTGTAATTTTTTAAAGGAGATAAAAATGAAGATTTTAATAATTTCTGATGTACATGGAAATGTCGAAAATATTGAAAAACTTTCTGAACAGGCAAAAAATGCAGATCTTGTTTTTTTTGGCGGCGATTTTGCAAAATTTAACTGTCCAGAAACTGGAAAACCTGCGCTCGAAGCGCTTTTAAAAAACAGCGGCTCGATTTTTGCAGTTCTCGGCAACTGCGACGAGCCGGATTTTATTTCTGAAATTGAAGACGCGGATATTTGTGTTCAAAAAAGCATGGTTTTTAAGGACGGACTTGTAATAGCCGGTAGCGGCGGAGGTTCAAAATTTAGCGGTGATACTCCGTTTGAACGCACAGAAGATGAACTTGTTCAGGATTTTGATGTAATAAAAAATTCTCTTTCTCAAATTGCTGATGACGACGGAAAATGCAGCAGCCTTGTTTTGATTATGCATAATCCGCCTAAAGACACAAAAACGGACGTTATTCCGGGAGGTATTCACGTAGGAAGCCAAAAACTGCGCGAGTTTATCGAAAACGTGCAGCCTGTTCTTGTTGTGACAGGGCATATTCACGAAAGCGCAGGAATTGACAAGATAGGAGAGTCTACCGTCATAAATCCCGGCGCACTTATGGAAGGAAAGTATGCGCTTGCCGAACTTAAGAAAACAGCCGGAAAATGGGTTGTAAAGTCGGCAGAATTGTGCAGCCTTTAGAAAGTGTTATTTTTTGATTGTGCAAGACGGAAGCCGAAGTAATCGTAAACTTCGTTCGGGTCAAAACTGTAACGGTCGCCGGCGCAATTAAACGGGGTGTAAAGCGACCAGCTTCCGCCTCTGCTTACTCTTTGGCTTCCTGCATCCGGACCTGTCGCCCTTGTGCCTGCCTCAACCGATTTGTAATTTCCAAACCAATCCCAGACAAATTCTAGAACATTTCCGCTCATATCAAAAATTCCTGCTCCATTTGGATTTCCGCTTCCAGGTTTTGGTTTTGCTCTTGTTTCAAACGGAGTTCCTGCTGTTCCGACTGTATGTGTAAACGAAGCGTTGTTTGCTGTCCAGGCGACTTCGTCTTCTAAAACAGAAAGGTCGGTTTTACCGTTTTCATCGATTTGTCCGCTCAAAATGTCGCCTCCCTGAAAACCTGCTTTTGTTTTTCTTGCGGCATATTCCCATTCTTCTTCTGCGGGAAGCCTAAAACCGTCAGCGTTCCAGTTGCATTCACACAAATCTAATTTTGTCGTATCTGTTGCATCGCGTAAGATTTTGCCTTCAAACGAGTAGCATGGCGTCAAGCCGTAGATTTCTGAAAAAGCGTTGCACCAGATTGCTGCGTCATACCAGCTTATCATAGTGACAGGTTCGTATTTTCCCCAGAGTGTTGGCTGCGCGCCGCGTTTTCCACGGCTTCCTTCCTGTCCTGGATTTAAAAATTTATAGCCTTTTTCTTCTGCTGTTGTCCTGACCGAATACCAAAGGCTGTAAGTTGTTTCCGTTCGGTTTATAAAAAAGGGCGTGATCCATCTTTTTTCTGTAAAAGACTGGCTTCCGTCGCCAATCACGTAGACGTCATACATTTCGCCGTCTTTTGGACCTAGTTCAACCATGTCGAGATCTGCAAACGAAAATTCTTCTTCGTCCAAATTTTTCTCCGGTTCTTCATTTTCGGAAAGAGCAGTCTCTTTTGTTTTTAACGCTTCATTTTCCGCATAATCGGCTTCTTCGCAAAATCCAAGTCCTGTAAAAAAAGCCAGCAAAAAAACAGCAAAAATATTTTTTACACAAATTGATTTTTTCATATTTTTTCTCTCAATTTTTATTTTCGGCCTATTCTGTCTGTTTTTTGAGAAATATTGCAGTTTTTTGATGGTGGTGGTGGGATTTTTCCCCTGCCACAACGTTTTTTTTCAGCAAAAGTCATTTAAGCCGAAACTATTTATTTTTCCAATGCCGTATTTTCTTTTTTATTTTTGACATAAAATTTATCAGAATAAAAGAACTCGTTGCTATTACAAAACAGCTTATGCATAGTACAATAAAACCTGTCCAGCTGTCGCTTTTGCTCCACGGAAGCCTTATATTCATTCCCCAAAAGCTTGTAATAAACGAAATCAGCATAAGTGCAATCGAAAAAACCGTCAGCTGCTTCATCGCCGCATTCATATTGTTTGAAATTACAGACGCAAAAGCATCCATTGTTCCAGTGATTGTCTGCGAATAAGTGTTTGCCATTTCCATCGCCTGCCTGTTGTCAATTTCAACGTCATCAAGCCAATCCTGATCTTCTTCATCAAATTTTATAATTTTAGTTTTTCGTATTTTTTCAAGCAAAAGCTGATTGCTTTTTAGCGAACTCGTAAAGTACATGAGTGATTTTTCGAGGTTGAAAAGCTGAATAAGCTCATTGTTTTCGATTGATTCCTGCAATTCCTGCTGGATCGAATTTGTGCTTCTGTTAATTTCTTTCAAATATCGCAAAAACATCGTATCCGCGCGGCTCAAAATTCTCGTAATAAACGCTGGAAAATCAGCAATGTTCAGGTCTTTAATCCTGTTTGCGCTCAAATCCTTCAAAACTTCGCAGTCAGTCCAGCAGAGAGTTATAATCGTGTTCTGAAAAATAATTGCGCCCATCGGAGCGGTATGGTAACGGACTTCAGAATTCGGCAAGTAAACTGGCAGCCTCATAATTGTAAGCACATAGCCTTCGCCTTGCTCAATACGCGGCAATTCGTCCGGGTCGAGAGAGTCAATAACATGGTCATGGTCGAGATTGTAAGTTTTTTCAAGAATCGAAATTTCTTTTGAATTTACGTTTCTTGCGTCAACCCAAACCCTTTCATCTTGATTTAATTCGTTTCTGTCTTTTTTTACAAAAATTCCGTTTTCTTGCTGCCAATAACTAATCATTTTCTTAAAACCAAATCAAACGATTTTAGCACGAATCTTAACAATCGGGCAACTTTCGCATTTTTTTAAGCAGATAATTTACAGAAAACTAATTTTTAGCGGGGCCATTTTTGCTTCGCAAAAACCGGGTGCTTCATGGTTCCATTGCAAAACTTCGTTTTGCAACGTGCTTTGCACGCCATTACGCCCCCTTGTCCATTTTTTTTGTTTTTCTTCAAAAAAAAATTGTCGTTTTTTAATGTTTAGAGACAATTAAATATGAGAAGGCATGATAAAAGCCACAGTTTGTCCAAGCGTTGCTTGCGAAAACTGTAATTCTCGCCATCCGTGGCTCGCCGCTAACGCGGAGTTTAATAAGGAGAGTGTAATAAAAACTTTGTCCGAGATAGCGTCAAAGCTTTTATTCACAAGTTTGCGTTGCAAACTTTCTTATCATCTTTTGTTTCTCGCTTTCGTTGCGAAACAGCTTAAAAAGTCAATTCTAAAACTGAAGTTTTAATCTTGACTTTTTATGGGAGTGTAAGATAAAAACAGCCGAAAATGACGTCTGTTTTTATCTTT
>NZ_DLLH01000037.1:91399-100225 GCF_002476655.1 Treponema sp. UBA7567 | reverse complement strand
CAATCCTAAAACTAAAGTTTTAATCTTGACTTTTTATTGGGAGCGAAAAATGGCTACACCATTGGAAAATTACCTTTCTTCTTGTAACGGGAAACCAAACGTTGCAATGACAGCTTACGTTGCAAATCTTCAGCAGGTTGCATCTGTAAATCCATCAATCGCCGCTGATATTGTAAACGAAATCGAAAACCAGCGAAGCCACCTCAAGCTGATTGCGTCTGAAAACTACAGTTCTCTCGCAACACAGGCAGCAATGGGCAATCTTCTTACAGACAAATATGCCGAAGGCTACCCAGAACACAGATATTACGGCGGTTGTGTAAACGTTGACGCAGTTGAGATGACGGCGGCGCGCGAAGCGGAAGAGCTTTTCGGCGCAGACTATGCTTACGTTCAGCCTCACTCTGGAGCGGACACAAACCTCGTTGCATACTGGGCAATTCTTTCGGCAAAAGTTGAGACTCCGACATTGCAGGAGCTTGGCGTAAAATCATTGAACGACCTTACAGCAGAGCAGTTTGACGAGCTTCGGCACCGCTTCGGAAACCAGCGTCTCATGGGACTCGACTACTCTTGTGGCGGACACCTTACTCACGGCTACAAGATGAACATTTCTGCGAGAATGTTTGAAAGCCATCCTTACGGAGTTGACAAGGAGACAGGTCTTCTTGACTACGACGCAATCGAAAAACAGGCAATGGAAGTTAAGCCGCTTATCCTTTTGACAGGTTATTCAGCTTATCCGCGTGCAATCAACTTCAAACGCTTCCGCGAGATTGCAGACAAGTGCGGAGCTGTTCTCATGGTTGATATGGCGCACTTTGCAGGTCTCGTCGCAGGAAAAGTATTCACTGGAGATTTTGACCCGGTAAAATGGGCAGACGTTGTAACAACAACAACACACAAGACTTTGCGAGGACCTCGCGGAGCTATGATTCTCTGCAAGAAAGAATTTGAGGACTATGTGAACAAGGGCTGCCCGATGGTTCTCGGCGGACCTCTTCCGCATGTAATGGCTGCAAAGGCAATCGCTTTCAAAGAAGCGAACACAAAAGAATATCAGGACTACGCTCATCAGGTTGTAAAAAACGCTCAGGCGCTTGCAAAAGAGCTTCAGGATTTGGGAATCCGCCTGCAGACAAACGGAACAGACAATCACCTTATGCTTGCAGATATTACTTCTTACGGACTTACAGGAAAGCAGGCTGAGGCGGCACTTTTCCAGGCAGGCGTAACAACAAACGCGAACGCGCTTCCATATGACAAGAACGGCGCATGGTACACTTCAGGTCTTCGTCTCGGAACTCCAGCGCTCACAACTTTAGGAATGAAAGAAGGCGAGATGAAAGAAGTCGCTGCGATTATCGATATGGTTCTCAAAGGAACAAAGCCGGGCGTAACAAAAGACGGAAAACCTGCAAAACTCAAGATTGTTCTTGACGAAAGCGTAAAGGAAGCCGCTTCAAAACGAGTTCAGGCGCTTTTGAGCAAATTCGTCCTTTATCCAGAGCTTGATTTGGATTTCTTAAAGAAAGAATTTGTAAAATAATTCAGTAAAAATTGAATTAACTGCAAATAAAAAATGCACCTCCAAAATTGAACTTTATGTCCAAATTTAGAGGTGCACTTCAAAGTTTAAAACCTTATCGCATAGCCTTTTATTTTGCGAAAAGCATTTTAGTTTTCAACTGCGTGCGAAATCACTTCGCGGACTTTTCCGTTTGCACTTATCATTTCCATAAAATAAGATTTTACTTTTCCGTACAATTCAGAAGAAACAACGTCAAAGCCAAAAATCTTTTCATTTTTTAACAGTTTTTTGATTTTTTCTTCAACTTTAGTTTCATCATTTTTGCCAATTAAAATTCCTGAAAGTTCATTTTTTACATCTGGAAGAAGCGGATCAGGAGAAAGCTCAAATTCTTTTCCATTATCATCAATTCCAAGAAGATAGCGAAGCCAAAGCGCAAAAACCATAGGCAAAATTTTCAGACTTTTTACATTGAGTTCTGGATTTGCAAGATATGCTTTTACGGTTTCTCCAAAGCGAATCGAAAGTTTTTGTGAAGTATCGGTTGCAATTCTCTGAGGAGTATCTGGCATAAACGGATTTGGCAGACGTTTTTCGATTACCTCATCAATAAAAGTCTTCGGTTTTATAATTTTTGGATCAACTACAACAGGCAATCCTTCTTTATAGCCCAAAATTTCGACCATTTTTTTAAGGTCTTTGTCTTTCATTTCGTCACAAATCAAATTGAATCCCAAGAGGCATCCAGAAAGAGCAAGAGCGGTGTGCAGAGGATTTAGACAGGTGCAGACTTTCATCTTTTCGACTTTATTTACAGTTTCGCGGTCTGTAAAATAAACTCCGGCTTTGTCCAAAGGCAGGCGGCCATTAGGAAATTTGTCTTCAATTACAAGATACTGAGTTTCTTCGGCATTTACAAAAGTTGCGCAGTAAGTGTTTTTTGAAGTTACAATCAGCTCAGTCTCTTCAAAACCGTCTTTTTTAAGCATTTCCGCGACTTTAGAATTTGGGCGAGGCGTAATTTTATCAATCATAGTCCAAGGAAAAGCAATTTTTGTTTCATCCTTTAGATAATCAATAAATTCAGAAGGAACAAAGCCTTTTTTCTGCCAGTTTTCTGCAATTTTTAAAACAGCAGCCGAAAGTTTTTCTCCGTTATGAGAACAGTTGTCCATAGAAACCAAAGCAAGAGGAAGTTTTCCGGCATTAAAGCGTTCCAGCAAAAGTCCTGTAAGTTTAGACAAGAACATTTCTGCTTTTTCAGGCGGATTGGCAAAATCATGCTCATACTGTCCAATCAATTTTCCGTCAGAAGAAGTAACAGCGTAACCTTTTTCTGTAATAGTAAACGAAAGCAT
The DNA here is from genome assembly GCF_002476655.1 of Treponema sp. UBA7567. Taxonomy (NCBI): domain Bacteria; kingdom Pseudomonadati; phylum Spirochaetota; class Spirochaetia; order Treponematales; family Treponemataceae; genus Treponema; species Treponema sp. UBA7567. The sequence continues at coordinate 97,336 of NZ_DLLH01000037.1, read as the reverse complement.
TTTAAGGCTTGGATTTTTAAATGCCGCAAGCACTGTCTCCCAGTCATCCTTAAATTCAGGATAGACACAGACAGAATCAACGACAGAAGCTATGATTTCTTTTTCGATAGAACCGTCGGCTTTTAGTGTAACTCCAAGAGTCAAATTGTCATGCGGCTTAAAAAGTTTTTCAACAATTTCAGGATCGTGACATTCGCCGGCAATAATTCCAGTATTCATCAAACCTTCGTTCAAAAGTTTTTGAGCCAAGGCTGCAGGAAAAATTCTAAAGATATTTCCTGCCCCAAAGTGAATCCACTCCGGATTTTTTCTTGTATTTTCTGCAATTTTTTTCGGGTCGAATTTCGGCAGTTTGTAGCCGTTCCATTTTGAGCCGTCTTTAATTTCGTTTAAGTTCAGTTTCATAAAATAATCCTCCATAAATATTTGCGGCAAATTCCGCCTTTTATATCCAAGCTGTCCGACTAACAGTCTGTTTTTTTCTCGTTTTTACTTTTTGTCTTTATTCTTTCAAAATTTCAATTTTCGCAAAAAAAAATCATCTAAGAGCTAAAATATTCAGGATAATTTTTATTCATATCTTCAAGCAAATCAGAAAGAACTTGCATATGCTCTTCATCAACCTTGCAGGCAAGTTCCGCATCTCCGTTTTCAATCGCCTTGACAAGCTCAATATGCTCTTTTTCCACGCTGTTCGCAATTCTGTCAGCATTGTAACTCAAAATTCGTATGCGATGATCGTTTCCCGTGTGCGAATCAAGAACTTTCCAAAGCCATTCATTTTTCGTCTCCGAATAAAAAAAATGATGCAGCTCATCGTCTTTCTGCAAAAAAGCTTTTTTATTTCCATCCAAAAGGCTTGCATGCTGTTCAAGAAGAAGCGCCTGTAATTTCGTAGCGCAGATTTTTCGTTTATTTTCGTCAAGGCTTTCCATAAAAACTTTCAGAACGCCAAGTTCAAGCGTAATACGCAAAAATCTTTCCTTTTTGATAATATCTTTGTCCAAAAAAGCAACACGAGTGCCTTTTTGAGGAAAAACATCAACCAGTTTATCAAGAGAAAGCCTTAAAAGAGCATCGCGGATTGGAGAACGGGAAACATTCATTTCATTAGCAAGCTGATTTACGTTAAGTTCCTGCCCCGGTTTTAATTCCAAACTAAGAATTTTTTCTCTCAACACTCCATAAACAGAATTCTCTTGGTTTTTCATAATATTCTCCAAAAATTACAGCACGATTGAAAACGTTTTGCAGATTTGGGCGGCTTTTTGTTCCGTTCCACTGCACAAAAACCGGGCTGTCCGCCATTTCGCTATTCGCTACATTCAAAACCGGCGGCAGTAAAACTGCCGTCAATTTTGAACGCTTCGCGTGGCTCCCATCCCTGCCGCAGGCAGGACGTGTGCTTTAGCACACAGTTCAATATTCCGAGTTTTGCGCTGACAAAACTCGCAGCGTGCTTGCACGCAGCATCCCTGCCGCAGGCAGGACGTGTGCTTTAGCCAGCTCCCATTATTTTTTCTGCGATTTTTCCACAGCTTCCAAAAGCCCCTGAATGTACATTGCTCCGAGCGCGCGGTCGTAAAGTCCGTAGCCCGGCATGCACTTTTCGCCCCAGATTGTTCTTCCGTGGTCTGGACGAACAGGGCCGTCAAAACCTGTCTCGTAAAGAGTCTTTACAGCCTCGTACATATCAAAGCTGCCGTCTGATGAAAGATGGGCCGCCTCCTCAAAAACTCCCGGCGCAAAATGATGAAGATTTCTGATATGCGCAAAATGAATTCTTCCCTTGCATGCGCGCATTATCTCAGGAATGTTGTTTTTCGGGTTTGTTCCGAGACTTCCCATGCAGAGCGTGATACCGTTGTATTCCTTGTCAACGGCGCGGAGCATTTTAAGGATTGTGTCTTTTCCGGTTATTATGCGCGGAAGCCCGAAAACCGACCATGCAGGGTCGTCAGGATGAATCGCCATTTTCATGTCGTATTTCTCGCAGACAGGGCCGATTGCCTTTAGAAAATAAACAAGATTTTCAAAAAGCTTTTCAGAAGTCACGTCTTTATATGCCGCAAAAAGCTCCTTTACTTTTGAGAGACGCTCCGGCTCCCAGCCCGGCATCACAAAGCCGTTTGAATTGTCCGTTGTCTTGTCAAAAAAAGTCTGCGGGTCGATAGAGTCCACAACTTTTTGGTCGTATGCGAGAACAGTCGAGCCGTCCGGACGTTTTTTCGCAAGGTCGGTGCGTGTCCAGTCAAAAACCGGCATAAAGTTGTAGCAGACCATGTGGATATTTTCTTCGCCGAGCGCGGCAAGCGATTTGATATAGTTTTCAATGTATTTGTCGCGGTCTGGGCTTCCGATTTTTATCGCGTCGTGGACGTTTACGCTTTCAATTCCTGAAATTTCAAGCCCTGATTTCTCGACAGTTTCCTTTAGATTCTTTATTCTTTCGCGTGTCCATTCCTCGCCGGCTGGAACATCGTACAGCGTCGTGATTACGCCTTTTACGCCCGGAATCTGCCTGATTTGCTCAAGCGTCACAGAATCAAATCCCGGCCCGTACCATCTCAAAGTCATTTTCATAGCGTTTCCTCGTTTTTTTTTGGTTTTATACAAAGCATTAAGTGAAATGCCGCCTGAAAACGGCACTGTTCCTCAAAAATCGCATAAAAGCGATTTTTCCATTTACTTATTACTTACACTGCATATCCGAGCAGCTTCGGCAGGAACAAAGAAACATCAGGTACAAAAGTTACAAGCATAAGACCTGCAATCATCGTCAGATAGAACGGAATCATCGCTCTTGTCGTCTTTTCGATGCTGATTTTTCCGACACCGCAGCCGACAAACAAGGCAGAGCCGACAGGCGGAGTGCAAAGTCCAATCGCAAGGTTGAATATGAGCATAACGCCAAACTGAACAAGGCTCATTCCTGCAACGTTATGAACGACAGGCGCAATAATCGGAGTCACAATCAAAATAAGCGGAGCCATGTCCATAATACAGCCAAGAAGAAGCAGCATTATGTTAATCAAAAGCAGAAGAACAACCTTGTTCTCGCTGATTGAAAGAAGAGCAGTCGTGATGATTGTCGGAACTTTCAAAAGCGCGAGAAGATAACCGAATCCGCCAGCCGCCGCAATCAAAGAGAAAACCATTGCGAGCGTTTTTACAGTGTTCATCAAAAGTTTCGGCATCATCGAGATTTTTAGCTCTTTGTAGACAAAAACCGAGATTATGAATGAGTAAATACAGGCAATCGCCGCAGATTCTGTCGCTGTAAACCAGCCTGCTGTTACACCAACCAAAATAATTACCGCAGTGAACAATGCGAGAATTGCATCAAGACAAATCTTTAAAGCCTGTTTTAGCCCGATTTTTTCTCCTTTCGGATAGTGGCGGATAATGCTCATGATTCCGCAGACAACAAGGAACAGAATTCCAAGCGTGATTCCAGGCAAAAGTCCTGCCATAAAAAGCGCGCCTACAGAAACTCCGCCTGCCGCAACTGAATAGATAATCATATTGTGGCTTGGAGGAATCAGAACGCCCTGGCAAGATGTCGCGACTGTAACCGCTACAGAATAATCCTTGTCGTAGCCGCCTTTCACCATCATCGGAATCTCAATCGAGCCGAGAGATGAGACATCAGCTACAGCCGAGCCTGAAAGATGGCCGAAGAACATTGAAGCAAGAACGTTCACGTATGAAAGTCCGCCTCTGAATCTTCCGACAATCGCGTTCGCAGCCTTTAAAAGACGGTCTGAAATTCCGCCCGCGCCCATAATTTCGCCCGAAAGAATAAAGAACGGAATCGCCATCAAACTGAACGAATTTATGCTTTTTCCCATTTGCTGAATGAAAGCCATCAGCGGAATGTGGACGTAAACAAGCGTAATGCACGATGAAACGGCAAGCGCAAATGTTACCGGCATTTTTATCAAGATAAAAAGAACAAAAGTTCCAAGTAAAAGCCATATAGCTATAGTTGGGTCATACATTTGTCTCACCTCCAATTGTGTTGCAGGCACGCATTTCTTCAATAATTTGCTGGTCGGTTTTTCCACCAGAAGATTCTCCTTCAATAATCGAATGCCGATATTTTTTTAAGCCGAATAAATCCGTAAGCGCAAAATAAATAATGAAACTTCCGGCAACAGGCATCATGCAGTAAGCGGTTCCAGCCGGCCATTGTGTTGCAGGCAAAGTGCTTGCCCAAGTCATCTTTACAAGTTTTATTCCATAGAAAAAAAGAATATATCCAAAGAAAATTGTTGCCAAAGTGTTTATTTTAGAAATAACAAACTGAATTTTTTTTGGAAGCATAGCAAAAAATAGTGTAATAGCAATATGAAGCTCTTTTTCAACACCAATTGCCATTGCAATAAATGCTGTCCAAACCATCAAAAGAAGAGCAACTTCTTCTGACCACATAATCGACTTATGAAGCACAAGTCGTCCAAAAACCTGGCAGCTTACAATAATTACAATTACAAGGATAACAAGTTTTGCAAATTCAAGCAGAACTCTGTAGATGCAGTCAAAAACAAAAGTTATGCCTGAAATAATTTTTTCAAGAACGTTGTATCCAGGTTTGCAAATTTCAGCCGGAGCAGACGCAAAAAAATTCTTTATTTTTTCAACAATTGAAACCATAATAAAACCTTTTTAAACCTAACTAATATACTAAAATATTAGTTATAAAAATCTAAAAAAAAGGCAAGTTTACGTTTTTAGCAAAAANNACCTGCCCTTTATTCAATCAAAAATTACTGAGCCTGAATGTTTTTTATTACATCTTCGTAACCAGCGCCAAACTGTGCATACAAAGGAGCCATTGCAGCCTGGAATTTTTCTTTTTCTCCAGGTTCAAGCTCTGTAATTGTACAGCCTGCCGCACGAACTTTTTCCTCAGAAACCTTTTCCTTAGCAGCCCAAAGCTCACGTTCAAGTTTTGCAGACTCTTTTGCACATTCTTTGATAATCGCCTTGTCAGAATCAGAGAATTTGTCCCAAGTAAGCTTAGAAACAAGCTGCATTTCTGGAACGCGCGTGTGCTCGTCAAGAACGTAGTATTTTGCGACTTCGTAGTGAGAAACTGAATCGTACGAAGGCCAATTGTTCTCAGCTCCGTCGATAACTCCTGTCTGAAGTCCAGAATAAACTTCACCGTAAGCCATAGGAGTAGCACTTGCACCAAGAGCAGCAACCATTCCCATCATAAGCTGAGATTCCTGAACACGAATCTTAAGACCTTTCATATCGCTGAGTTTTGTGATTGGGCGTTTTGAGTCGTAGAAATTTCTTGCTCCTGCATCAAACCAAGAAAGACCTACCAAGTTATTTTTGTCCATCGAGTTAAGGAACTTTTCTCCGATTTCTCCGTCAAGAACACGCCACATTTGGCTTGCGTCTTTATAAAGATATGGAAGCTGAAGAACGTTGAGCGATTTTTCAAATTCACTCAATGGCGAAATAGAAACACGTGTAAAGTCAATAGCACCAAACTGAAGCTGTTCAATTACGGCCTTTTCATCACCTAACTGTCCGCCATGGTAAACGTCAATGTGAATTCTTCCATTTGTCTTCTGTTCTACAAGTTCAGCAAATTTGTAAGCAGCCTTTGTTGTAGGATAATCCTGAGCCTGGTTTTCTGCATAACGGAGAACCATTTTTTCGGCTTTTTTTTCTTTGCATCCTGTCAAAGCCAATCCAGCAGCAAGCAAAACGCAAGTCGCAGCAACTAAAGTTTTTTTCATGTTGAATTCCTCCAAAAATCTTATCCTAATATACTAGAATATCAGTCAAGTATCATTCTGTAGCTTCTTTCTTAATTTGTCAAACAATTTTTTTTCAAATTAACTAAAAAAAACTTTCATTATTTTTTTTATGTGTTATCCTTAAATTACTAGGATATTTTTATCTTTAAAAGTTTGC
>NZ_DLLH01000037.1:51017-91384 GCF_002476655.1 Treponema sp. UBA7567 | reverse complement strand
TTGTTTCTCACTTCGTTGCGAGACAACTTAAAAAGTCAATCTTTAAACTGAAGTTTTAATCTTGACTTTTACAGGAGGTAAAAATGCAGCTGAAATTTTTTTATTGTCCGCATTGCGGCAAAATCATTTCAATCGTAAAAGATTCTGGGGTCGAAACAATATGTTGTGGACAGCCTATGAAACCGCTTATTCCAGGAACAACAGACGGTGCAAAAGAAAAACATCTTCCAGTCGTAACCACCGACAAACAGAAAATCACAGTAACCGTCGGAGAAACACTCCACCCTTCACTTCCAGAACATTACATCGAATGGATTGTTCTTCAGACAGACAAGGGAATTTATCAAAAAATGCTAAATTCTGGAGATAAGCCTGAAGCTGAGTTTGCAATCCTTCCAGACGAAAAAATCATCGCAGCTTACGAATATTGCAACTTGCACAAGCTATGGAAAACAGAATATACAGTCCTGTAATTTTGATTTTTATTTTAAACAAACTGTCCGAAAACAAAGCGTCAATTGCTTTTCCGGGCAGTTTTTTTTATGCAAGAAAAAGGCGCACATAAAAAAATAAGGTTTCCGCATATATACAGAAACCTTATGTGACTTAAGATTGAAAAACTCCACACACAAAAAAATCAATCTGCTGTCAATTGCAAAAAAAACTTCTCCTACAAAACTTTTTTACATTTTTCTCCGAACTTTGCTTGCTGTAAATCAAATTAAGTTATCTTACAATAAGAAGTATAACAAAGCGTTACAAAAAAATGAACTTTTAATCCCCATTCTTTGTGCGATTTATCCAAAGATACTCAAAAAATATCCAAAGATACCATTATATTGAATAAAAGAACGAAAAATTTGAGTTTTTTTTTCGTATGTTTTATAATAAAAATGTGCGGACTTATACAAAAAAAAAATTAAAACCTTATAAAATACTCGATATTCTCGGTATGATTTTTGCAGCCATTGGAACATTCAATAATTTTTATCAGGGAGTGGATCATCCTCCATTTACAGAATCTTTTTTTTATCCTTATACCAACATATTAGTTCCTGCAATCAATATTTTTACGCTTGCAGCTACAATCGTTTATCTTTTTATACCTAATCAAGTTTGGTTTTTGTTCTTTTTGTATTTGCTCGAAACAATAAACCTAATCTTTACAGGTTTTCCAGTTGTAGGAATTACACTTTACATCAACTTTTTTGCATTTTTTTGTGCTGGCGGATATGCAAAGTCCCACTTTAAGATAAAATTCGCAATTGCAGCGGTAATTCTTATAAGCATGATTTCTTTTGAATATAGAAATTCTCTTACAGATATAATTTATTACGTTGCATTTGCTTCTTTTGAAATGGGATGTTACTTTCTTTTGTATTTTATGCTGCAAGAACGGCTCAGTTTTCTTTTTAAAGATGTCGATGTTCCGGGTTTTGCTCCAGAAATCTCATTGCCGCAAAAAGGTTCCGTACTTAATTTAAAAGAAATGGGACTTTCAGAAAGACAGATTTCGTGCATACATTACACGCTCAGCACTAACTTCAATTTCAAAAAAATTGCAGAAGAACTTATTACAAGCGAATCAACAATAAAAAAAGAAATGCAGTACCTTTATAAACTTTTTGGTGTAAAAAACCGTGAGCTTCTGCGCCTTCTGCTCGTTCAATACACAATTGTCTAGACAATCTATGTCTAGTATATTTTATTTGCTTAAATCAACTTGACATATAACCTTGATTTATTCATATTTAAAGTATGACAAAGAATTCAGGACTGTCTTTTTTCCAAAAATTCATTTCTTCGATTTTTGGCGGCAACGATCCAGAAGCCGAAAAAAACAGACAATTAAAAATTATTGCAAAAAATCTTTCGCGGTCAGGCTATAAATTTTACAAAGCTGGTTCCGATCAGGTTCTTCCTCAGTTTGGAAAATTTTTCTATGACATTTACAAGATTATTTCTCCAGCCCAGTCGTTTTTTCAAAGCCAGCCAAATCCTAATTTTTACAAAAATATCGTAATTGATTTTTCTCTGACAGAATCCCAAAAAAAATTGTCAGAAAATTTTTCTGAAGAATCGATTTTGGCTTTTTCAAAAAATGTGCCTTTTGAAAAATTAAAGGTGAAACTTAAGCAGGATCTTGAAAATTTCTTGGGTGAATTTGATGCTGATAAAATAAATTCGATTGACTCGCTTTACACAAAGCTCGTTGGATTTAAATCGTTTTGTCTTTATGACTTTTATTTTCTGTTAAAAAAATTTGATTCAACGTTGAGAGAAGGCGAATTTAACAGGGCTCCAAAGCTTGAACCAATCGAAGGCGCATACATTGCCGAAGACCTTAAAAATTTTGCAGAAATTTTAAATTCATTGCCATTGGACGAAGAATGGAACGATTTAATGACAATGTTTAAAACTATGCGTGGCGTCGAACCTGTTAAGCCAAATCAGTGGAACAAAATCGTACAAAAGTTAAAGCAGCTGCGGGACACACGTGTTTTTGACATGATGATTGAACTTACGACAAAAACCCCTGCTTATGCAACGGATTCTGCGGTAAAACAAGAACACATCGTCGAATCTTTTATCGAATCAACAAAAACTCAGACTGCAGGCACTATAAAAAAACTTGAAAATGAACAGAAAAATTCAAAAATTGACAGTCTTTTAGTGCAAATCTTTAATACGGATTCAATTGTTATTTTAAAAAATTATACAGAAGCAGGAAGCGCTCCGCTTGAACGAAAAAATCTTGGAAGTTTTGAATATGCAAAACCTTTGAATTATTTAAAAGCCTTCCTTGTCGAATTTGTAAAGCGCGATGTGCGAGAATATGCAGACCTTGTCTTAATCCGCGGAAAATGGACTTTGCCGGAGCTTTCTACAGAAATGAGCAATAGTTACCACCAGATGTTTGAAGCAAGCGATGAAATTACACAGTTTGACGGAAAATTAAACGAAGAAGCCGAAATCGGAATAAAAATAAAGACACTTTTGCCAAGGGCAGACCGCGACAGAGAGGCGAATAACATTATCAAAACAACTTTGCGCGACATAAACTCTTTGGCAAGAGAGTATCTTGTAAACACGACAAAATCCATGATTAGCTTTGCGAAGATTTTAAAATCTGTAATCGAAGACCATCAAAAGCCGAAAGGTGAAATTGTGATGAACTGGAAAGAACTGGACCGTTTTGCAGAACATCCGATTAACCAGCTTGGTGTGGAAGTTTACAAAAAAATATATCTTTTTGTTCAGTTGATGCAAAATGAACTGCAATAAGCTGCTATGCGCCAGGAACACGGAAGGCGGCGAAGCCGGTGCAAAGGCACCAAGGGTTACCGAGCCTGTAGTACTCCGACCCGCGAAAGCGGGTGGCGCCCTTTTTTCTATTTTTCTATCTTTTTTTAAGAATTCTTTCTGAAAGTTTTGTTCCTGCAAACTGAATCAAAGCAACAAGCAAAATTATTACAACTACGGAAGCAAGCATTATGTCTGTTCTAAAACGCTGATAACCGTAACGAATTGCAAGGTCGCCAAGACCGCCACCGCCTAAAGTTCCTGCCATTGCTGAATATGAAATCAAATTGATTATTGTAAGTGTAATTCCGCTGACTACCGACGGCAAAACTTCCGGCACTAAAACTTTTCGGATAATCTGCCAGTTTGTTGAGCCCATTGCCCGTGCCGCGGTAATTACGCCAGGATCAATTTCGATAAGCGCGGTTTCGATTACACGGGCAACAAAAGGTGCGGCCGCAAGACTGAGAGGCATAATCGTTGCTGAAGTTCCAATTGCGGTTCCAAGAACAAAACGAGTAAACGGAAGAAGAACAATCATTAAAATTACAAAAGGGAAAGAGCGCAGAACGTCGATTATGCGGCTTAAAATCATATTAAAAAGATGTTTTGGCATAATCCCTGTCGAACTTGTTATAAAAAGCAGGATTCCGAGCGGAAAACCAATCATAACAGCAAAAAGTGTCGAAAAAAACACCATTTGCAGAGTCTGAAGAGTTGAAATTCCAACTAATTCAAATATTTGAGACATTTTTTGCTACCTCGATACCGTTTTTGTTAAGATATTCTATTGCACGGCTGATTTCTGATTCTTCGCCAATAAAATCGACCAGCATTTTTCCGACTTTTTTGCCTTGAACCGACTGAATTCCCCCGGCACGCACATTAAAGTCGATGTTAAATTTTTTTGCAAGCTGAGAAAGCGTCGTAGAATCGGTTTTGTCACCGATAAAATGAAGTTCGTACTGCCCGCCGTCTAGGCTCCAGCGGACAAATTCTTTTTTGTTTTCGTCCTGTTGAACAGAAATTCTTGAAAGAAAATCCTTTGTAACATCCGTTTTTGGCCTTATAAAAATTTCTTCTACGCTGCCTTGTTCAACAATCCGGCCTTCGTGCACGACTGCAACCTGAGAACAGGCATCTCGCACAACTTCCATCTGATGAGTAATCATAACAACCGTCAGGTTCATTTTTTTCTGAATTTCGCGGATTAAATTTAATATCTGATGAGTGGTCTGCGGATCGAGGGCGGAAGTTGCTTCATCGCAAAAAAGAATGCTTGGATTATTCGCAAGCGCGCGGGCAATCGCAATCCTCTGTTTTTGTCCGCCAGAAAGTTTACTTACAGGCGATTTTGCACGGTCCGAAAGCCCAACTAACTCCAAAAGTTCTGCGGTTCGTTTTTTTATTGCTGATTTTGGCGTTCCGCAGATTTCCAAAGGATAAGCAATGTTCTGTTCGGCTGTACGGCTCGAAAACAGATTGAAATTTTGAAAAATCATTCCAATTCTTCGGCGACGGGCAATCAGTTCTTTTTCCGAAAGATTATCTACTCTTTCGTCGTTGTACCAAACTTCTCCAGAATCAGGCTTTTCCAAAAGACTTATTAAACGTACCAATGTTGATTTTCCGGCGCCTGATTTTCCGATAATTCCAAATATCTGATTTGAAGGAATATGAAGATTCACCTTGTTTACAGCATGAACCGCAGGCGAATTCTCTCCTCTGTAAACTTTATCAAGATTTTTTAATTCAATAACCATAACTGTTCCTGAATAAAATAACAAAACTGATTTTTTTAGCGATGTTCAAGTATTTTACAGGTTTTGAAAAAAAATCACAATCACGAAAGAGTTAAAAATATGAGCAAGCGCTTATAAGTAGACTTTTGGTGCGAAAAGTTTTTCGACGAAAAAAAATGTGTTATACGATAAATTTTCACCATCGCAAACACATTTTTTTTATATTCTATTTTACTTAAATATCGAGTTTTGGTAAGAATGGCAATTTAAATATCATTCCCGTGCTACGACACTGCGTTGTTTACGCAGTAAACTCGGCCAGAAATCTGTTGAAAATTTTCAATAAATTATCGGCCCAAGTCCAAAAAACACAAATTAAGGATATTTTTATAATACATTTACTTTTTTACAACAAAAGTATTGTCTTGTATAGAAAAATATTCTGCTTTATAGCTTGCCCAGTCTTTTTTCGTTTTATATGCATTAAGACCGTTTTTTAAACTTGGCATTAAGGAATCGATTCGCGCCGCATACATATTATCAGAAAAAATCTGATCCATTACATCAAAAGCCGCATCAATGCTATCTTTATTATTGTCCATTGAATAACATGAAGAAATAAATGCAGTTATTATAAGAGAACGAATATTCTCTCCATTATCTGTAAATTGTTTTCCCCATGTCGTTTTTAAGATTCCATCAATTTTCTCTGCTTTTACGATAAAATCATTTTCTGCTGAATAATCAAACGTAATTTTTCCAGATGAATAATCTTTCATAAATGTTTTTGCCCCATCAGCTTTTACCCATGTAAATACTCTCATTGGAACAACTAATGCAACGCCTGTCTGTGATTCAAATGCAGATGGTTCAGCCTGTGTTGAAACACAGCTTGTAAAACAACAAACAAATAATGCAAACAATGCAATCGAAAAATTTTTTACAGTTTTCATTTTTTTCTTTTCTCCTCGAAACTTCCAAGCACGGAGGTCCACTTAATAGATATTCTTCGTCTTCGCCGCAATCCAATTAAATGTCACCAGATAATTCATTGCAGTTTAACATTTAGCTGTTATTGTACCCCCCCCCACTAAAAAAAAGCAACTATTTCCCATTCTTTCAATTTTGTAGTGCGAGGGGCTAAAAACTGATTTTTTTTGATGTTCCATTTTCTAAAATTTTGTGATATAATAATATACTATGAGTACACAATTTTCTCTTAATGAAAAAATAGTTTACCCTTCACAGGGTGTTGGTGAAGTCAAAGAAATTTTTGAAAGAAAAAACGGCGACTTGACCGTTCAGTATTACAGAATTTATCTTGAAGTTTCGGATATGATTGTAATGGTTCCAGTTGCAAATTCTGAAAAACTTGGACTTAGAAAAATCGTTTCTGCTGACGAAGCTCAAAAATCACTTGAACTTTTAGGTCAGCCGGTAGAATCTGTCACTTCTGATTGGAAACAGCGCTATCAGGACAACTTGAATCTCCTTAAAAAAGGAAGCATTGAAGATATTACAAATATTGTCCGCACTCTTTATCACCGCTCAAAGGTAAAAGAGTTGCCGATTCAGGAACGCAAACTTTACGATACTGCACGCAAACTTTTGGCAGACGAAATTGCAATTGCATTTGGAATTTCATCAAAAGAAGTTGAATCTATGCTCCATGCAAAGCTCGAACCGCTCAATGCTCTTCATGAAAAGAAAGCGATTCAGATTGACGACGACGATGACGATGATGAATTCGGAGATGAGCTCGGCGGCTCTTCAGGTTCTATGAGCGACGATGATGACTCTGACGATTCCGATGACTCTGACAATTCTGACTCAGACGACGATGGAGATGATGACGAAGATTAGCCGTTCAAACGAAGAACTGGCGCTAATTGTTGTTGCTGCCGGTTCTTCAAGCCGAATGGGCGGCATAAAAAAAGAATATCTTCCTCTAGAATCTGGAACCGTACTTTCTACCGCTGTAAAGGCTTTTTTAAGAGTTTTCCCATTTTCTGTTGTGGCTGTAACTTTTCCGAATCAAGAAAATACAGAACTTTTAAAACTCGCAGAAGAAAAATGCAAAAACGCTCTTTTTAAAGATAAAGAGCTTAATAGAATTGCAAGTAACACAGAATTTGTTTTTGTTCCAGGAGGAGAAAGCAGACAGGCTAGCGTTTTTAACGCCCTGCTGGAAATAAAAACGAATTTTCCAAATTCAAATCCAATTGTATTTATACACGACGGCGCACGGCCTTTTGTTTCAGAAAAAATAATCAATTCAACTTTTACCGCAGTTCAAAAATACGGCGCCTCTGCTCCAGGGATTCAACCTACAGACACTCAGAACGAAATTGATGAAAATGGCTTTATAAGACGGCATCTGGTGCGAAGTCAATTAACAGCTGTTCAAACTCCGCAGGTTTTTATGCTGAATGAACTTGTCGAAGCGCATAAAAAAGCAAAAAAAACAAAAAAAGAATACACAGACGACACTGAAATTTGGGATTTATTTGTTCCTGATGGAAAGGTAAAAATCGTAGACGGCGACATTAAAAATAAAAAAATTACATATAAGGAAGACTTTTTTACAAAGTCAGAAATAGATACGAAAAAATCAAACGAAACAACCAAAGGAAACACAATGATTCGGACCGGTCTTGGATACGACAAACATGCGCTTATTGCCGGACGCGCTCTTATGCTTGGCGGAATAAAATTTGACAGCGCAATTGGTGAAGACGGCCATTCTGACGGCGATGTTCTTCTGCATGCAATTACGGACGCTCTTCTTGGGGCCTGTGGAATGGGCGACATTGGTTCTTTTTTTCCTCCAATCGATCAAAAATGGAAAGACGCAGATTCAAAAATGCTTTTAGGAACAGTTTGGAATAAAATTACGCTAGAAGGCTGGAAACTTGAAAATCTTGACTGTGTAATTGCCCTCGAAAAACCAAAATTTCTTCCGCGCAGACAGGAAGTTATCGACTCGATTGCAAAAATTCTCCATGTTGAAAAAAATCAAGTTTTTGTAAAAGCAAAAACAGGAGAAAAACTTGGAGATGTAGGACAAAGCCGTGCTGTAGAAGTCTGGGCTACCTGTCTTCTTTCAAAATAACCTGTATTTCACACCTGCTTTCGGGCAATAATAAAAAAGCGGGCACTTTTTGTGTCCGCTATAGTTTCATATTTTTAGTAGCATTTTTTAATTCATAAAACCGTTGCCTTCGACAAGAAGGTCGATTTCGCCTACGCTGCGCTTAAGCCGTTTGGCAATTTCTTCGTTTGACCAGCCCTTTCTGTGCAAAGAAATTACCGATTCTCTCAACGCCAGTGAAATTCCCTCTTCTTTTTCCATTGGATTTTCTTTTAAATCCTGTTTTGTAATTTCAAGAAGAAGGTTCATTTTTTTGTCAATTTCAGTTTCGAGTGTGTGAAGCCTTGTTTCTGTACGGGCAATTCCTTCACGTCCTGTCTGAACTTGTTTTACACGCTCCTCCGTTTCGGTCAAGATATTCTGCAAAGATGACAATTGCTCAACTGCGTCGCTGATTTTTGAACGGTTACTGACAAGACTGTCAATATTTTTCTGAACATCTTCAATCTGGCGAGGGAAACTATCTACATGGCGATTTGCATCGTTAAGACGAAGTTCTAGCGATTTTAGCTGATCGAAAGTTTTATCAACTTCTCCGGCAATTGCTTCGATTTGGCTGCCCTTTGTTTCAAGACGGTCGTAACGGTTGGAAATATCTCCGAGAGTCTCCTGAAATTTTCTGACATCAAGCTGAATCGAAGTGAGCTGATCACTTGTCGAGTTTAGTTCTTCGATTTTTTGATCCATTGTTGAACTCAATTCGACAAGTTTTGCAAAGTTCTTTTCAATTCCATCAATTCTAATTTTTTCGCTATTAAATTTCTGAAGTTTTGAATTGACATCATCGTTCATATTTTGAATTAAATTGAAACTTGCAGACAGTTCATTTACGGTCGTCTGAAAATTTTCTACACGGGTAATTTCGTTTTTGAGTTCGTCAAGTTCCGATTCAAGCTGAGCTTTTAATTGATCCGCTTTTTGATAAACCTGCATCTGTGTCGAGAAAGCTTTTACTTCGCGGTCAATTTCGCTCATTCGGGTTTGCAAATCAGCGGCGTCATTTTGCATTCTCATTACGAGCTCCGCCTGATGAGTGTCGTTGGCCTCGTTTGCTTCCTGAATTTTAGTACGAAGTTCCCTCAAAACCTTTTCAGAATCTGCGCTCTGCTCTTTTACACGGCGCTGAGTTTCGTTGAGCATATCCTCGTAAGATTTGTTCATCTGCGCAACAATAGATTCGGAACGCTCTTTATATGAAGAAATTGAATCTTCAACATCTTTTTTCAGATTTTCAATCGTCTGGCTAAGTTCAAGCTGTTCGTTTTTTGTTTCCGTCCTGAAATTTTCAATATTTTGATTCAAATCGTCCTTAAAAGCAGAAATTTTTTGTTCAGAACTTTCCTTTACACCGTTCAGCTGGTCGCTAAACATAGTTTTTGCCTGATCAAACTGATTTTTTAACTGACCGCGCCAAACATTGAATTCACCAAGCATAGCATCAATTCCATTCTGGTTTGTGTCTGCATGGGCTTTTACAGTCTCTGCAAGTTCCATAAGTCTTGATTGAATATCTTTTTCGGCTTTTTCAAGCTGACCGTCCATCCGCTGAGCATATGCGTCAAGGGAATTTTTTACAAAATTGCCCTGGCCTTCTGTCGCTTCGTGCAGTTTTGTCCGGCTCTCGTCCGCGTAAGCTTTTACAGACTGTTCGATTTCGTCAATTCTGGCACGCAAAGACTGAGCAGAATTTTCGATTCCTGTCTGCACATTCTGCAGCTGGCTCTGATTTTTTGAGGAAATTTCTGAAAGTTGATTTTTTAATTCTTCGTTATGCCGATTTTCAATTTCGCGTCTTGAACTTTCATATTCGGAACTGAGAACAGCAAGCTTGGAATCCATGCTATTTTTCCAAGAATTTAAATCTTCTGTAATCGAATCCCCGCGTTTTTTTAAGTCGTCGCCAAATTTCATCTCAAAATCAGCAAGTGTCGCACTGACATTGTCGCTTGCGGTCGCTTTTATTGAATCGAGATTTTTTTCAAGATTTTCAATTTGGACGGTAATTTCATCATTATTGCGTTTGATTGCAGATTCAAACTGAGACTGCTGGTCTTTCTGAGCTTTTGAGAACTGGTTAAAATCAGAGACAACTGAATTTTGAGTGCGTTCAAGCGCGGTTCTGAGATTGTTTTCCAAAGTATCAATGTCGCTTGCCGTCGTCTGCAGTTTGTTAAAGCGGTATTCCATGTTGTTGCGGTATTCTTCAAGCTGCTTGTCAACATTTGCCAGAAGTTCCGTCTGCTTTGCGTCGTACGCCGAAGAAATGCGTGTCATTGTATCACTGAGCATTTTGTTAATTCCAGCAATTTTTTCGTCTGCCTGAGACTGAAAGCCTTTGAGCTTTTCATTTGCCTCTTCAGCCGCATTTTTAATCGTCTGAGCAGTTGCGGCCGCTCCTGTCTGACTGTCAGACATTGATTTTTGAATCTGTTCAACCGTAGCATTCAATTCCTGATTCAAGGCAGAAACGCGGGAATTTACATTTTTTTCGATTGCGTTGATTTTTTCTTCGACGGTCGCTTTGTAAGTATTAAGGTGCTTTTCTGCAATTTCCTGAAAACGGACAAAAGCCGCCTGTTCTTTTTCGTCCGCATCGGTAACCGATTTCTCGTACAAATTTCCATATCGTGAACGAATTTCTGAAGTCTGTTTTTCAAAAATTTCACGGAGGTTTTCAAGATTTTTTTCGTTGCTTTCTGATTCAGACTTGATTTCTTCAACCGTCTGGCTCGTATTTTGAGCAAAAGTCTTTATCTGCTTATCAAAAGAAGAAACCTGCTGCTGGAACAAATTCTCGAGGGCTGCAATTTTTGACTCAAGCGATTTTGAAAGATTTTCGGTTTTTACGCTCAGATTTGAAGAAAACTCTCCCGTTTTTTTTCTAAATTCGCCTTCAAGAATTGAAGTTTTTTCGTTTATTGAATTTGCAAAAGCAGAATTTTTCTGCTCAAGGGATTTTTGAATTTCCGCAATCTTTAAATTCTGCTGTTTTAAAAGCTCTTCTGTGCGTTCATTTACGTTTTTTATAAACGACTCTGCCCTAAACTTTGCCTGTTCTGTAAGTTTTTTGAATGCCGCGTCTTCGAGATTCTGCGCTTTTTGAGCCGCATTGTCGTAAGCAGATTTTATTCCTTTTTCAATTTTATCAAGAATCTGCTCTGAATGAGCCGACGCAGCCTGAACATTTTTTTCAATTTGAGAAGCCTTGTCGTTGAATTTTGTAAGCATGTCAGCGCCAAGAACCTTGAGACTGTCATTATTCTTTGTTCTGAATTCTGTAATAATCTGCGGAATTTTTTTCTCTAAATCCTCAACGGATTTTTTTCCGGACTCGATTTTTGCATTGAGTTTTTCAACAATCACGCTTTCTTTTTTTACAGCCTGAAGATTTTCTTCAACACGGTCAGTCATTTCCATTAGTTCGTGAATGGCTTTTCCGTAGGCATCGACTTTTTTTGCAATGTTCGTAACTGCATCAAACTGGCCGTCAAAATTCTGGCTTATATTCTGAAAATCCGCAATCTGTTTTTCAATTCGTTTTACGGCAGCGGCCGCAGAAGTATGATGAGCATCCCATTCTGCCGAAAGTCCATTCAACTTTGAAGTTTGTTCCTTAAAATATTCATTAAGCTGATTGATACGAGAATCCGCATAATGTTTTACTTTGTTCATTGAATTGTTTTCTCTGTCCAACGAATGTAAAACAAAGACAACAGCAACAGCAACAGCCGTAGAAATAAGAATTGCAAGAAGAGTCATTTTCCCCACCCAAAAAAAACAGACTTTTTTTAATCTTAAAAGTTTAATGCTCAAAACCGCACAAAATTACGGTCAAAGCTGAATAATTTATTTTTATGGAAAAGATTTTTAGGATTTTCTAAAAAC
Source organism: Treponema sp. UBA7567 (assembly GCF_002476655.1). Taxonomy (NCBI): domain Bacteria; kingdom Pseudomonadati; phylum Spirochaetota; class Spirochaetia; order Treponematales; family Treponemataceae; genus Treponema; species Treponema sp. UBA7567. The sequence goes on along the minus strand of NZ_DLLH01000037.1, from coordinate 79,303 downwards.
AGCCATCAGCAAATTTTTAGAGAATTCTATAGAATTATTTTATCACAATTTCTGTCAATTGACGATAGTTTGAAAAATTTATATCGGCAGATTTTAAAGGACAGTGAAAAATTTTCCGCCAAAACGGCATTATGTACGCGCTCAACATTCCAGCGTTTTTTGAACCGCATACATCATATTTTATAGAATTTCCAACGTAAAGAATCTGTTCTGGCTTTAAGCCAAGTTCATTTGCAAGAATTCCGAATGGAAAAACTGAAGGTTTTAAAGCTCCAAGATGTTCTGTTCCCAAAATTACATCGCAGTAAGAAGAAAGTCCCCATAAATCGCCCTTCTGCTCCGGAGGAAAATCCGACAAAATAGCAATTTTGAAACCGGCCTCTTTTATTTTTTTGAAAGATTCTTCAACATATTTAAAAGTTTTTATTTTCTTAAAATATGGAATAAGTCCGTCGTAGACAATTTCTTGAATTTTTTTCTTTGATTCGGCAACTGGAAGGCCGGTCAATTCTGAAAAAAGACGTGCCTGATATTCATAAAAATCAGGCAATGGCGCTGTATGGTGCAAAATTTTCCGGACTTTATTGTATTTTACGTAAAAAGCAAAATTTTTCAAAAAATATGGAATTATCCGCACATAAAACTGAGGAGAAGAATAAAGAGTTCCGTCAATATCAAATGCTACAGCAGAAATTCCATCTAACATTCTTCGATTATAAACAAAAGCAAAGTATTGAACAATCCGAAAAAATTATCTTTTTTCTATCTTTTTTCGATTTTATACGGAAAACTTGCAGCTGCCGAAGAAGAATCCTGATTGAAGCGCCATGAAGAAATTTGTGCCGAAATCTCATTTTGAACGAGAGATGTTATTATCGCTCCTGGAGTGATTTTTATGCTGTTTAAATCGACATGTCCGTTTGCAAGAACAGTAAATCTTACCGTAAGATTTTTTGTCGTATCAATTGTCGCCGACGCAGATTCCGAAAGCGCAATTACCGGCTTTGCAGGTTCCAGCAAAGTTCTAGAACTCCCGTCGTTCATAAGAAGAGCGATTTTTCCGTTTGGAGCGCTTGCGCTTTTTACGGTAGAACTTGCAGTAACGCCATTGCCGAAATTTGCGCTGTAAACCGCAGAAGAAATTTTTTCCAGCGCAGATGAAGTTGAATCTGAGACAGAACCTATGTTTTCGGTTTTGGTTCCGGCAACTACGGCAGAATCCTTGTCGACAGCCTTTCCAGCAGTTCCTTCAAAAATATCAGCCTTAGAGCTGTTTGCTGCAACTGGCGCAGTTGAATTTTCAGAAACGTTTTCCACCGCCTCATCATCAAACTGGCTCCAGTCAAATTCTTTTTTTGCCGGCGTTTTTTTTGTCCGTTGCTCCGCCATAAGTTCGTCTACGCTTTTTTGCAAAGTCTGAACGGCTGGTTTTTCGGAAACAGAAGATTTTTTTGATGCAGTATTCTGTTTCTGAACAGATTTTTTTTCAGAAACAGGTTTTGACATTTTTTGAGCAGATGCTTTTTGTTCGGCCTGATGTTTTGGCGACGGTTGTTTTTTTATTTCCTGATTTTGAGGTCTTGGAGGGGCTGCTTCCTGTTTTTTTTCTGTAATTTTTGGGGTTGAATTTTCAGAAAGTGTAATTTTTACAGTTTTATAAATCTGCTTTTGAGGCAACAGCGCAAAAAGAGAAAATAAAATGCAAATAAAAATCCAAATGCCGGCAGTTCCTGTCAAAGCATATAAATTTCGTTTTTTTTGCAGTTTTGTCATTTAGTCAGTCGTCCTTAAATTCACCGAAACAAATCCATTTTTGCGTAAAACATCAAAAATTTTTACAATTGTTCCATTCGTCACTTTTTCGTCGGCTTCAAGCGTTACAGGATATTCTTCGCGCTTTTTTCCTTCGGTGTCAAAATTTTTAAGTTTTTTGTCCATGGATTGAATTGTAATTTTTTCGTCATTAAAAAACAGTTTTCCTGTGGCAGTGGCTGTAATTGTAATTCCAGCAATTGACTGAGCTTGCGAAGTTTCGCTTTCAGGAAGATTTACATTGATTGCAGGCAAAACGGCAAATGTCGTGGAAACCAGAAAAAACAGGATTAACTGAAAAACAACATCTATCATCGGTGTTAAATCCGCGCCAGCAGAAACACCTCTTCTTCTTCGTATTTTCATTAAAGCAAATGTCCTGTCAATTTTAAGACTACTTCCGTTACAGAAGATTCAAGAATTACGGTTTCTTTGTTTACAAGACGCGTAAAATAATTTGAAAAAATCATTGCAGGAATTGCAACAAAAAGACCAGCCGCTGTCGTCACAAGAGCTTCGGCGATTGCCCCTGCCAAAACAGCAGGATTTCCCATGCTTGCTCCAGCGCCAAGGACGCCAAAAGCCTTGATGTTTCCGGTTACAGTTCCAAAAAGACCGAGCAAAGTGGAAATATTTGCAATTGTTCCAAGAAGCGTAAGACAATGCTCATACTGCGGAGTTACAGCCTCCATTTCGGTTTCAACGATTTCTTTTAAATACTTGTCTTCAAGGTTCCGGACAGAAATCGCCTTTTGCACAACCTGAGAAAATGGAGTTTCGCAGGCAACGCACAGCGCCGTAGCAGCTTCGTAATCTTTTTTGAGCAAAACCGTATTCAATTGAAGTTTTAAAAGTGAATCGTTTTTGCGCAAATTCTTAAAATAAAGCAAACGTTCAATAATAATGTAAGTTGCAGCAATTCCACAAAGAATAATAGGAATCATCAAAATTCCACCGGATTTTATTAAACTAAACATTTTTAATTTCCCCCATTTTATTTCTGTTAAAACTGAAATTTTACAAGTGCAGTTATATGTCCGCAATTCTGTTTGTATTGGCTGTGAGCAAAAGCCCTCGTCTTTACGGTAACCAATTTTATAATATCTGTTGCTTCGAGAGCAAGGCGAATTGAATTTGAGGCTCTGACAGAACCAGAAAAATCAAGAACCGGAACTTTTTCAGCATCGTCTCCGAGGTTTTGAGTAATAGAAGCCTTTAAATTCCACAAATTGTCCGGCTCAAAAATAACACAAGCCGTCAAACTCTGTTCGTCCTCATAGGACGGAACATCGAGCCAGTAAGATTTCCATGAGCCGGAAAATTTTAATTTTTCAAAATCTGCTGAAAGTTCGGCAACCGATTTTAATTCAGTCCTATTTTCCTGCTTTATAACGTAAAAACCTGCTGACGACGGAGAAGTCTTGTAATCTGGAGTCCAAACTCCGTTATCAAAAGCAGTTTTTCTGAATTCTCCGCTCAAATTTACGCTGAAAAAATCCTGGACAGGAACAGAAGCCGAAATTTGTCCATACCAGTCGCTCTGCTCGGAAGAAAGACAGAAAAGCGCTGCAAATAGATACTTTTGCTCAAGATTTCCGGCAGATTCCAAAACAGAATCAAGTCCGCCTTCAATTTTCAGGCAAAGCGGTCTGAAAGAAAGTCCGTATGGAATTTCAGCTTTTCCGCCGAGCAAAAACGGAAACAGGACATTTTGCTTTCCAATGGAATTTCCTGCAATCACACCGGCAGAAGCATAAACTTTTACATTTTCGTCCGTCCAGTCAAAATTCAGCCTGAATTCGCCCTTGTGAACGGCTTCAGCGCTTGAAGCCTCAGGCGCCTTTTCGAGAGAACCTGTTTCTTTTACGTTGAGCTGAGTTTCATATTTTGCGAGGAAATTTACATCAAACATTGAATTTTTCCAGCCCGCAAAAAAATGAGGAACAAATGAAAAATATTTTGAACTTTTTTCCCATCCGCTATCAAAAACTGAATCAGAGTCAGATTTTGTTCCATAACGATTAAAATAAGAGCCGTTTCCGCCAAGCTGAATGTACCAGCCATTTTTTAAAGACCATTTTGCCGACATTTTTCCGCCAATGTCGTTCCAAAGATAATCCGTAAAAACCGAAGATTTAGACTGCAAACCTTCATTTTGATTTTTGTACCAGCCAGAAAAAATGAATTCCGACTTTTCGTTCAAGAATTTTTTTTCTGCTTCAATTCCAGTTTTTCTAAAAAAATAACCGTCGGCAGCTTTTTTATCCGCAAAATCTTCTGCGTTTTTGTGAAAAAACGAAACCTTAAAAGGTGAATTTCCGCTCATTCGGTAAATATCAAAATCGCCGGCAAAACTGAACGGAAAACCGCCGCCAATGCTGCCTTGGGCATAGACATTTTTTTCGTCAGAAGAATTTTGAACGTACTGCTGCGAAACCTGCTCTTTTTTCTGTACACTTTCCATTTCCGGCAATTCAAGGCTGCCGGTATTTTTATCTGGAAGAATTTTTTTATAATCTGGAACGCTGTCTTTTCCAGCCGTCAGCGCTCCTCCGGAAATTACAGTTGTCACGTCTGGAAGTTCAATTTCGTTTTCTGAAGGCTGAACTTCTTCCGCTGTCTGCGCAAAAGCAAATGTTCCACAAAAACACGCTGTCAAAATAAAAAATATCTTTTTCATTTTTTTTTCAAAAAACCTCTCATCAGTTAAATTCGGTTATTTTTTTTAGCAAGGATTTTACTTGCCTAATCAGTTTTCTTTAAGATTTACAATTCGCTGAACATCGGCAGCATACTGGCTTTTTGGATACAGATTTATAAGAACTTTTGCCGTAGAAAGGGCATCTGCCTTTTTTCCAGCCGCATCAAACGCTTCTGCCGCGCCGTAAAGCGAACGCTCGGCAATTTCGCTGTTTCCGCATTTCCGTCCAAATTCCGCCGCAGACAAAAACATATCTGCCGCTTCGTCATTTTTATTCTGTGATCTCAAAATATCTGCCAGAAGAACAGCATTTTTTCCGGCAAGTTCAATTTCATCATCGTTGTTTTTTTGAATTTCAAAAAGCTCCCGTGCAAGGCTTTCCGCCATTTTTTGCTGCGGCTTTTCAAAATAAATTTTTGCAAGCTCAGTGCCGATTTTTCGTCCATTTTTTGTTTTGCTTCCGCCGGCACTTTCAAATTCCTGTTCTTTTTCGAAAATTTCCCTGTCCGCGCCAGAGCTCAAAGCCTGCAATTCCCGTTTTAAGCTGGAAATTCCGTCTTTTTCCGCCTGGTTTCCATATTCAAGAAGCATTTTGTCTGCAATTTTTAAGGCTTGTGAATATTTTTTCTGCGAACGATAAATGTCAATCAGTTTTTTTTCAGAATCATATTTATAGGAAGAATTTTCCGGCTTTTCGACAATTTCCATAAAATAAAGCGATGATTTTTCTATTCTGCCAATTTTAAAAAGGCTGTCCGCTTCAAAATAAAGCGCCGCAGGATAAAATTTCCCAGACTGATATTTTTTTAGGTAAATTTCAAAGAGCTGGACTGATTTTTCATAATTTTCGTTTACATAAAAAAGTTCGCCGCGACGGAAAACTGACTCTTCTGCAAGAAAACCGGCATTTTTCTCTTCTGAAAGCTCGGAATAAGTCTTATCTGCCTGAACAAAATCTTTATTTTGAACAAAAAATTGGGCCATCAAGTAACGGCATTCAAAGCCAAAACTGTTTTTTTCGGAAGAATAAGATTTTAAAAGTTTTATAGCTTCATCATATTTTTTTGAGTCTGAATAAATTCCAGCAAGCAAGAGCACGGATTCATTTTTTTGCTCCTGATTTTTAGAAGAAGAAAGCGCGTTTCTGGCATTTTTTTCCGCTTCCGGATAATTTTGAATTTGAGCGGCGCATTTTGCCGCTGTTGCCAAAGCCTGGAAATTCAGGGCATTTTCCCCGCTGTTTTTTACAAAACTTTCCAAATTTTCAAGGGCATTTTTGTATTTTCCGAGCTGGTACTGACAGTACCCAAGATAAAATTTTGCCAGATTTGAATATTTTGAATCAAATTTTTTATCAGAAATCGATTCTTCAAAATATTTTTCCGCTTCCTGCCAATTTTTCTGGTTAAAAAGCGCAAGAGCCTTCATGTAATCCGACTCGCTTCCATGCGCATTTTCTGCCTCTTCAACAGTAGAAATCAAGTGTCCGGCATTTAAAAGCGTGCGGATATAATCAAGCCTTCCGTCGTTATCAAGAAAACCTTTTTTTGAGAGCGCATAAAAAATTGAATCTGCATCGGACGACCTTCCCATTTTTGCAAAAATTTTAGCTTTTAGAAATAGAAATTCATCATCAGAATAGTTTTCGGAATTTAAAAAATCCAACGCCCCCTCATAATTTTTGAGGGAATATTGTGAAAGAGCCGCCCAATAAACCAGAGTTTTTTTTGCCGCGGAAGAATTTTCGCTCAAAATCTGGGATTGAGCGTTTTTTAAGGAATTTTCCCAATCTTCAGAAAGCCCAAAATACCGGGTTTTTGCCGCAATCGCATCCGAATAATAAAACTTTTCTTTTTCAAAACCGCATTCATTCCAGCCGGAATTTATTATTTCCAAAGAATTTTTTGCAGCCGTTTTTAGATCTTCTTTTGAAGTCAAAAAACTTATTTCGGCAGAATAAAGCAAAGCAAGCTGTTTTAACTGAGCTGAATTATTTTTTTCGGCATTTTTAAAATACGAAAGCGATTTTTCATATTTTTTTGAATTGAACGCATCGATTGCAAGCCGTGTCCAAAATTCACTGACGAGCTCCGGTTTTTCTTTTTTTAAAAGTTCCGCCTTTTCAATAACTTCGGCAGGATCTTTTTTTATTTGATTTTGATGGGCACTAGAAAGAAGATACGCTTTTTGCATTGCAAGGGCGGCAAGACTTGAAGGTCCTTCTGTCAAAACTTTCACGTAACAGTCATAGCAGGCAGAAAATTTTCCAAGATTTTCAAGCGCCTGGCCATAAGCAAGAAGAATTCTGTATTTTGCTTCTTGCGAAAAAACAAATTTTTCAATTTGTCCAAGTTTTTCAAGCTGAACAAAATATTCTTCGCACTTTTTAAAATTTCCAGCGAGAACACAGTTTTCAAAAAAATTTACGCACGCTTCTTCGTATTCTCCAGCCGAAAATTTCTTTCCGTTTTGAACCGCATATTCAAAACACTCTGCCGCTGCCTCAAAATTTTTTAAGCGGACAAGAGTTTTTCCAGAATACAAAATTGCCTGAGAATAAACAGAAGTTTTTTCCAGCCCCGCATTTTTTAAGATTTCCGCGCTTTTATAAAAATACGGCAAAGCGGCTTCGTTTTTGTTCAACTCAAAAAGACCGCGCCCAGTCCAAAAACAACGGGCCGAATTAAGCTCAGGACTGTTTTTTGCAGATTTTTCGGCGTCAGAAAGAATTTCAAGAGAATCTTTTATTCTTCCCATTTTAAAAAGACTTTCGCCTTTAAAAACCATAGCTTTTGCTTCGTAAACCGATTTTGACTCTGAATTCAAAATCTGGTCTGCATAAAGCACAACTCCCGGATAAAATCCGCTGTCATAAGCATCTTGCATTTGAAAAGCCAGCGAAGATTCGCTTTGAGCAAAAGAAACTGCTCCTGCAAAAACGCAAAACAACGCTCCAAAAACTATTTTTTTTTCAATTTTTTTCAATTTTTTCATAAAATCACTTATTTCAAAAAAATATTTTTTATTGCAAATAAAAATTATTTTCAGTCAAAACCCTGGAAAGATGGACAAAGCTTCCCTTATATTTATTGGCAAACTGTCTTAAAGTAAGTTCCTTTCCATTTTCAAAAATTACACAGTTAAACCGTCCGTTTTTGTCATAAAACGGAAAAATAACCGCGCAACGGTCGAATGCAAAAATTTCAGAATCAGACAGATTTTTATCATGCAAAGGACGTTTTATTGCCGCAAGATAGCAGTAAGTCGGTTCAGTCGAAGCAAGCGCAAAAAGAAGAGGTCTTAGCTTTTCAATCTGATAACCTGAATTTTTAAGATAGCCGGCAGTCTGAGTAATTCCGCGGTCTGTAACTTCGGACGCAAAAGGCTCAAGAGTCACGTCAACGCCAGAATTTTTCCATAGATAATTTCTCTGAGATTTTACAGAAAGAACCGCAGCCGCAAGATTTCTGCACCAATCAAGCGAAAAAGAAAGATTGTAATTTTGAGATATTATGCTTTTTTTGCCGGTCTTATTTTCTTCGGAAGTCGGAATAACAAGAGGATTTCGATAAAGAAAACTTCCGGTTACAGGCTCAACAAGACCATCGCAAATCCATTTTAAAAATCCGGCATCGTCCACAACAACAGGATTTTCGATTTTTCCAGAAGTTTTTTCGATTTCTTCAAAATCAATTTTCCGCTCTTTGCCAGACGAAATAAAAATCGGCTTTCCATTTTCGTCGTAACAACTGTCCGGACAATAAACAACTCTTTCAAGATTTTTGCGAATTGCCGCAATCATCTTCAATTTTGACTCAAACTGTCCCTGCTGGCGGTCTGCATATTTCCACGGAAGAATATTTTCGGTCAAAGAAAAAATCTGCTCAAAAGAAAGCGTATAAAGCTTTTCAAACGGAATTCCTAAAGGAACAGAGCGGGCGGCGTAAAGTCCGGAAATTACAAAATCTGACAGAGTTTTTGCTCCAGACGGTGCAAACTGCACAAATTCATCGCTGTCTTGTGAAAAGTAAATTCTCAAAAAAAGAGGCTTTGAGGTTTTTGAATCCTTTACAAGAACCCAGCCTCCGCACGAATCCCCGGCAAAATTGTCAACAGTCCGTTTTTCTACGCCTTTTTCCGTAAAAATCTCAGTTTCGAGCAAAGATTTTGGAGCAACAACAACTGCAAAAGTCGAGTCAGTTTCTTCCATTCTAATCTGGAATTCCTGGCCGATAGCGTTTTTTTCAATTTCTGATTTTTTCTCACGAAGCTGGCCCAAACCGCAAAAAAACCAGGACTCGGCCTTTGCGCGCCGAATTTCAGCAGAATCGGGAATATTGAGCCTGTTAAAATCTGCAAAAGCACAAAGCCCCGCAAAAAAAACAAATATGCAGCCAAAAATTTTTCTATTCATTATAAAAAAATAACACGAAAAGCAAAAAAGTTACATAGACAAAATATAACGATAATGGGTGCGTGCCGTAAAAACGGCACCGGGCTTTGCAGGGTTCCGCGCCTTACGCGCTCCATTGCCGCGCAACGCGCTCCGCGCGCCCTTCCAATCCCTCGCACAGTAATTTAAGTGTCATTCCTGTGCCGCGGCATTGCGATGTTTACGCAGTAAACTCAGTCAGGAACCTGTTGGAAATTTTCAATAGATTATCGGGTCAAGCCCGATAATGACAGTAAAACTCGAAATTAAGGTTACACAACTTTTTTTGCCTCAGGCTATGGAGCAGTGGCGGCGGATTAAAAAAACGCACTAGCGATGTGCAGGGTGCGAAGCAGACGGCATTTTTGCCGGCCGGAGCGAATAGCGCAGCCCGGAACGTAGCGCCGCCTTTTGGCGGAGTGCCCGAATTTTGATAATGACTTTTTGCTTATAAAATGATAGATTTTCAGAACGCACGTAACTTAATTGTTTAATTTTAGGTCACTTTTGGGGGTACTATGAGCAAAATCGCTATTAGAATTAATTCGGCTGACATTGTAGCTGTCGCGCTTCAGCCGCTGGCAAAAGGCACGGAAGTTATTCTTGAAGCTTCTGGAAATGCGCCGGAAACTAAAGTAACTCTTACAGAGGATATTACAGCCGGTCATAAATTCGCTATCCGCGACATAAAAAAAGACGAGCCTGTCATAAAATACGGATATCCGATTGGCGCTGCTACTCAGGATATTCCTGCTGGAAGCCATGTTCACACACACAACATTCACACCTTGCTTTCTGAAAAATTTGAATACACTTATAACGAAGAAAACGCAAAAGCTGCTTACGAAAAATGGTACAAGGAAACTGAGGACTTGCGCAAAAATGTTCCTTCTGTAAACGTTTACAAACGCGCAGACGGCCGCATTGGTATTCGCAACGAAATTTGGATTGTTCCGCTTGTTGGCTGTGTTAATAAAATTTCTGAACGCCTTGCAACCTGGGCAAATGCAAAATTTTTTGACGGCGAAGAGCCAAAGCCAAATACAAATGGCGGTCTTGAAGGAATTTTTGCCTGGACTCATCCTTATGGCTGTTCCCAGATGGGTGGCGACAAAGAAACTACCGCAAAAATTTTGGCAGATTTAGTTCATCACCCGAATGCCGGCGGCGTTCTTGTTGTTTCCCTCGGCTGTGAAGAAAACAATATTCCTTATTTTAAGGAATTTTTGGGCGAATATGATGAAAACCGCGTAAAATTTATGACAACTCAGCAGACAGAAGATGAGCTTTCGGCTGGAAAAGAACTGATTACTGAACTTGTAAAATATGTTGGCCAGTTTAAGCGCGAGTCTGTTCCTCTTTCAGAAGTTGTTCTTGGAATGAAGTGCGGCGGTTCGGACGGAATGTCTGGAATTACGGCAAATGCTTTGATTGGCCGGGTTTGCGATGCTATGACAGGAATGGGCGGCCGCGTAATGCTCACTGAAGTTCCAGAAATGTTTGGCGCTGAGCAAATGCTTATGAACCGCTGTGTTGATAAAAAACGCTTTGACGAAACTGTAAATCTTATTAACGGATTTAAAGATTATTATGCCCGCCACAATCAGGTTTGCTACGAAAATCCAAGTCCAGGAAACAAAGCCGGCGGAATTACAACGCTCGAAGACAAATCTTTGGGTTGTGTTCAGAAAGGCGGAAAAGCGCCTGTTACAGGGGTTCTCAAATATGGGGAGCGTCTGACAGAAAAAGGCCTTACTCTTCTTGAAGGTCCTGGCAACGACATTGTTTCTACAACAGATATGACTGCTGCTGGAGCAAACATTATTCTATTCTCTACTGGACGCGGAACTCCTCTCGGCGCTCCTGTTCCAACTGTAAAAATTGCAACAAATCATCCTCTCGCAGAAAAAAAATCTGACTGGATTGATTTTGACGCGGCACGCCTTTTAGACGAGCCAAGCGACAAAGTTCGCGATTCTCTCCTTGAATTGATTTGCGATATTTGTTCTGGAAAAAAACAGACAAAGAACGAAATCAACGGTTACCGCGAAATTGCAATCTTTAAAGACGGTGTAACTCTGTAATTTTTAATTTTTATTGAATAACCAAACTGCCTGAAAAGTATAAATTTACTTTTCAGGCTTTTTTTATTTAAAGTTGTTCGAGCAAAGCACTAAATGGAATTGTTTTTTTCTGAGAACTTTTGTGTTCTCCTAAATGTTTTTCCATCCAAACCATGCTGTACCAGCGGTCAAATTTGTATCCGCAGTCTTTAAAAATCCCTATCATTCGGTAATTCATTTTTTCGTGGAACTTTACACTGGCGTTTGTAAGAAATTCATCTTCTCGTTCTGTATAGGCAATACAAGCATAACAATTTAAAATATTTTGTTTTTTAAGAAGAAATTCGAGTTTTTTAAGCAAAATTCCGCCAATGCCCATCTTTCTGTATCCATTTTTTACATAAATTGACGTTTCTATTGACCAATCGTACGCAGCCCGGGATTTCAATTCTCCAGCATAAGCATATCCCAAAATTTCGTCTTCTGGAGAAACTGCAATCAAATACGGATACTTTTTAAGAGTTTTTTCGATTCGAGCGCGAAATTCCTGCAGAGTCGGAGTTTCAATTTCAAAGCTAATTGCCGTATTTTCAACATAAAACTTATAAATTTCTAAAAGTTCGGCTGCATTTTCCGGAGAAGCAACCTTTATTTTTATATTTTCTTTAATACTCATAAATATTCTCGTTCAAACATAGATTTTCCGGCAAAACTTCAATTTCTTTTCCAAAACGCAAATAAAACAAAAAAGTTCTTATTTTTTCTTCTGGAACTGACAGCATTTGAGAAACTGCGCGTCTATAACAGGCCAATTGCGAATAATAAATTTCCGGACGAATTTCCTGGTTTGTTTTGTAATCAACAACAAAAAAATTTTCATCCTTTTCTTTAAAAACCAAATCAATTACACCAGACAAAATCTTTTCTCCAAACCGGCTTTTAAACTCAAATTCTTCTTTTCGCCAGACTGAATTCAGCGCTTTTTTTCCAAGATCTGAATTCAAAAATTCTTTCGTCATTTGCTCACAAATTTTTTCAACTTTCTTAATATCGCCCGTGCTATTTTCCAATCCGGAAACGTCCTGATTATTATACGGAACTTTTATTTCCTCTCCGTAAAATTTCAGCGCATTTTCGAGATAAGAATGTGCGATTGTACCAAAATTGTTAAAGTCAAAATTCTTGTGTCTTTCAATAATTTCATTTATTTCGGCAAATGGCAAATTCGTCCGGTTTTTGTTTTCAAGAGATTTTCTAAATTCATCTTTTTCGGCTTCTTCGTAAAGTTTGCTCGGAGAAACATAAATTTTTTCAACTTGATCTTTTTTTAGAATTTGCGAACTTTCGTAAGGACTTTGTTTTGAAAGCGCTTTTACAAAGTCAATTTTTGCTTTTTGAGTATTCGGGCGTTTTTGTTCCGAAAAAACTTCGCCTTGAGAAAAAGGTTTAATTATTTCAATTTTAGAAAAAGGCGAGGCTTCTTGATAATTTGAATTTCCACTTTCGTCCTTTTTACTGTAAAAATCGATAACTGGAGCAAGAACTTTATAAATTGAATCGGCATTTTTTGTTCCGCCTGGCAAATATTCTTCAACATCTTTTGGAACTTCGTAACTGCTGTTTGTAATAAAAATTTCGTCTTCCGCGCGAGTTAGGGCAACATAAGTCAGACGACGCATTTCCGCACATTCTTTTAATTCATTTTCGTTTTTTGCGAGAGTATAAAAATAGTTTTTTGAATCTTTAAAATACGTCGGAGTATTAAGCGCAAAACCAAATTTTGAGCTGTAATAAACAGGAACCGTGCTTTTTTCGTTTACAGAACCTCGTTGAGTGTCGCAAATAAAGACGATTTTAAATTCAAGACCTTTGCTTTTGTGAACCGTCATAATATGAACGCCTTCTGATTTTTCGACAGGAACATTTATTTCAAGTTTTGACTTTTCTTCTTCGTATTCAAACAAATAATCGACAAAACTGGCAAGATTTAAATTCTTTTCATCGCCTTCGCGGGCAAGCGCAAACAAAAGGTCGTAAAGTTTTTCGTACATTTTGACAGTTTCGTTCCACATTGTTTCAAACCGATAACCAAATTCATACCAGAGTTTTGAAACAGTTTTTGCAAGTGAATTTTCTTTTGCAAATTCCTTAACTTCCTCATAAAATTTTGCGGCATTCTTAAAACGAATCAAAGAATCTTCCTGCAAAATTTCTGCACTTTCGTCAGAAAAAACATCCTGCTTTAAGGAAAGAACCGCTTCCGTTTCCGTCACTGTTAAATTTACAAAAGGGGAACTCAAAACTTTTCCGTATGCCATTCTGTCGTCAGAATATGCACAAAGCTTTAAATAAGCGGCAATGTCGCTAACTGGCCCGTCAGAAAAAAATCCTTTTAAGGTTTCTGTGTTGTACGGAATTCCATGACGCAAAAATGCGCGTTCAAAAACAGCTTGTTTTGAATATGACCTGAGCAAAATCGCCATATCCGAAAAATCATACCCTTCGCCGTGCTTTTCAGCAATTTTTTGAGCAACCCATTCGGCTTCGGCAAAAGTTCCGGTAAAAAATCCATTTGGAGCTTCGGTATTTTTTTCGTAAAAAGCAAGATTTACTCTTCTTTTTGAATTTTCATTTTTTTCTTCGATTTCGAGTTTTTTTTCGTCTGGCAAAACAGAATGATAAATTGCCTCGTAAGGCGGAATTTCGTAATTATTTTTTTGCTGACGTTCGTTAAAAAAAACAGACGGCGGAGTTACCGCAAATTCAACATTTTTTGCATTTTGACCAGAATACAAATCGCCTCCAAAAATCGTATTAAATGCAGAAATCAATTTTGGATTTGAACGATGGTTTGTGTACATTTGCAAAGTTCCATCAGAAAAATCTTTTGCAAGATTATTAAAAACTTCAACATCTGCGCCACGAAAGCGATAAATACTCTGTTTTTCGTCGCCAACAAAAAACAATTTTTCTTTTTCAAGCTCTTCAACCGACGGAACGCCTTTTTCCATTCTTTCTTTTTTTTCTGCCAAAAGAAAAAGCATATTGCGCTGATCCAGGTTATTGTCCTGAAATTCATCAATCATAATTGCTTTATATTTTTCTTTTTCCATGGCACGAATTTCCGGATAATCGCAAAGAATCTGCAATGCCATATTAGAAACGTCGGCAAAAGTCAGACAGTTTGATGAGCGTTTTACATTCATTACAATTTCTTGAAATTCTTCCAGAAGAGGCAAAATTTTTTCCAAATATGGAATTCCGTAAATATAATTTGCAAGCGAAAGCAAATCGCTTTTTGCAGAGCGAAATAAATCAATATTTTCCTTAAGCAAATCAACTTCTGCCGATTTTACCCTCGGTTTTGAATAATTTATTCCGTTTATTTTTTCTGCATATTCTTTTATTAACGAAAAATTTTGAGTTTCGATGTTTTCGTCCGTAATTTCTACAATTTCTGGAGAAACATTTTTATTTTTTTCTTTTATATACGATTCAAACGACTTGCTTTCCCGGTTTCCCGAAAATTCATCTTCAAAACTTTCAATTTCGTTCAAAATTTCTGAAATTTTATGAACTGTTTTATTCCATTCCTGAACAATTTTTGCAAACTGCTTTTTAAAATCCTCACGAAAATCTATGGGATTTGCAATTTTTGAATGGACAAGAATCGGTTCAACAAAGAGTTTGTCTGCAACCGCCTCGTAATCTTGAACTTTTATAAACTCTTTTAAAGTTTCATTGTCGCGATGTTCGAGCAAAAAGGGCAGGGCTTTTGCCTTTACCTGAGTTTTTATGCTTTCATCATCTTGAACAAAATCTGGACTTATTCCGTAAAAACGGCAGCCAAGTTTTGCGACGCTATTACAATAACTGTCCAAAGTTTTTATATTCGCCTTATAAAAATTCGCAGCCTGTTCGGGCGCTTCATTTTTTAAGACGTTGTAAATTCTCGATGACATTTCGACCGTAGCTTTTTTTGTAAAAGTCAAAGTCAAAATCTGCTCAACGTTGTATTTGTATTTTTTTATCAAATTCAAATATCGGAGCGAAAGAACTGTCGTTTTTCCAGAACCTGCTCCAGCTGCAACTACAGTATTTTTTATTGAATCAATTGCTTTTTGCTGTTCTGGCAACATTTTTTTTATATCAGCCATTTTTTCCTCCGTTATTCGTGTTTTCCGACGTTAAAAGTTTTTCGGCAGATTGAATTGTATTCGCAGGCAGAACATTTTTCGTAATTCTGAACTTTTTCATTCAATCTAAAATCGCCAATTCTGATTCGCTGAACATAATTTTTTACAAATTCAATAACTTTTTCTGTAGTTTTTTTGAATTTTTCGCAATCTGGAATTTCCTTTTTTGAATTTGCCCGTCTTTGCATTTCGTAACCAAAAACCGGCCAAACCTTTGCTTCGTTTATGCTAAAAAACGCCGCATTTTGAATGCAAATATTTTTCTGCTTTTCCATAAGCCAAGTATAAGCCGGCATTTGAAAATCTGGTAACTTCTGTTCTTCAAGCGGCAAATTTTCGTTTATTTCGGCAGATTGAAGATTTTCGCCTTCTTCAGAAGTTTCAAATTCCTCTTCCGCAAAATACAAATTTTTTGGAACCGCTGAATCAGAATTTTTAAAATCGACCAAATAATACTGTCCATTTTCGCAATCTTTTAAAAGACAGTCGATTCTGCCGTTAAAAGTAAAATTAAATTCTTCGTCTTGAATCCGAAGCTCGCCTTCGCAATCGTCGACTTCGCAATTATTAAAAATTTTTGTAAATTCTTTTATGAAATTTAAAATTGTTCTTTTTATTGCAGGTCGCGTAGTTTTTAAAAGTTCCTTTTTTAAGAAGCAATTTTTTTCGTTTCCTTCTCCGTCAAAATTTATTGCTTCCGTAATTGCGTTTTCAAGAATTTGTTCGTATTTTTCTTCAAGTTTATCTTTTTCAATTTCCAGATGAAAACCATTGCTTTTGAGCGTTTTTAAGTAAATTTCAAGAATTTTATGATACAAATTTCCAGCAGCATATCTGTCGAGCAAAACCGCAGCCTTGTCCTGTTCTTTTAAATTCATTTCACGGCAGGCAAAAAGCCATTTTCTCGGACAATCGTAAAATTTTGAAAGCAAACTTTTTGAAACATAAATTGAATTCTGGCTTGCGTTTTCGGCTGATTTTGAATTTAATTCTTTCACGGCATCGGCTGCTTTTTCCTGCAAAACTGGTACGATTTTTTGAAAATTCATCCAGTTTTTAAAACTTTTTGACTGAATTTCTGTGATTTTTGAAGGAAATTCACAATCTTCGCTTCCAATAAACCATTCTTTTTCTAAATTATATGGATTTTCCGAAAAAAGAACTTTTTCATTTTTTTCTTTTCTCAAATCGTTCATTTTTAAATAACTCACCGGCTGAGCATAAGCGTCGAGAGTTCTTTCTGCACACGTAAAATATGCTGATTCTTTTAAACTGTTAAGCTGATAAAGTCGCACAAATTTGTCAGAAACGTTCGATTCGTCGCGATTTAAAAGCTTTTTACGCTTATTTTCGTTCAAAAAAGAAAAATCCTTATAAGAAACATTTAGCGAAGCCTGGCTCGAATCAATAATCAAATGACAGTCAAACGGAGCACAGGCCGCCGTCTTATACTCATAAATTTGAACGCCAAATTCAGAAGCCTGTTCAAGATACTTTTTATTTTCAAGTTGTTCCGCAAAAAAATTAAACGGAGATGGAACTGCGCAGTCATATTGATTTTCAAGATCAATCAAAGCTCCAAGTTCAGAAACGCATCTTCCAAGAATTTTATTTGCGCTGTCGCTGCAATTTTCCATATCAAAAAATTTATTTCTAAACTCAAAATAAGCGGTTCGAATCGAATTGAAGTTTTTTGCCTGATTGAATTTTTTTAGATAAGCTTTAAGTGAATTATAAAAATTCTCAACTTCAAAATCTTTATATTTTACATCGCAAAAAGATTTTTCCCAAACATCTATTTTTTCGCCACCGTAAACATAACTGCAAATACAGTGATTTTCCTGGCCAAAAGCAATCAATTTTTGAGCAGTCTCCGGATTTTTCCACGGAAGAGAGTCGTTTAAGAGCAGTTTTTTTATTGAATCGTAACTGTTTTTTGAATTTATACATTCTTTTATTTGATTGAATAAATTTCCGGCAGGAGTTCCGCTCAAAGGCCGCGAAAATCTTAATACATGCGGAATTTCCATAAGTTCAAGCTCGCGGTCAATATACGAACCATAAAGTTCCATATCTGGAACGCTAATTGCCATTGATTGCCAATCAATTTTTTTTTGATGATGAAGTTCAAAAATTTTATTTGCAATGTTTTTGAGCTCTACGCGCGAATTGTTAAAAAATTTTACTTCGCTTTTATGAAAATTGTTTTCTTCAGAAAAATCAGGAACATTTACAAGAGTAATAAATTCTTTTGTTGATTCGAGAATAAATTTGTATTCTTCCCAGTCCGAATTGATTTCTGGAAAAAATATAAAATAATGCTTTCCATTGCTTTTAAAAGGCGGTTTTTCCCAGGCTGGATCAAAAAATCCATATTTATTTAAGGATTCTGTGTATTTTTCGTAAAGAATGAGCAAATCTTCGTCTTCGGAATCTTTTTGTAATGAATTTTTTTCAAAATACTCTTTCCACATTCCAAGTTTTGGCAAAATCGAAGCAATCCAGGCGCTAAAACTTTCCGCAGTTTTTGAATACTTTTCTGAAATTAAACTCTTAAAAAAAGGTTTTTCGGCATTTTTTTCAATCAACCTCGAAACAAAAATTTGTCGCATTGTCGAAGGAACAGAAATTTTATTTTGATTTTCGCCTCTTACGGCTTCGCCTTTAAATTTGTCCCATGCCAAAAATCTTTCGAGAGCAACTGCCTGACAATCCGTAACAAAAATTGAACGGTCTGCCCAAAGAGATGCCGCAATTTCCGTAGGAAAAACAAAAACTGTATCTTGATTTTTAATATTTTCTTTTAAGATTTTTTCAACTATGTTTTCTGAAATTTCTGCCATTTTTATTATGCCAACCTTTTGTTCAAAAGAATTTAAATTATACTACGATTTTTGTAATCGCGAAACAGAAAAACTTACGCCGGATGCGCAAGGCGCAAGTTTTTGGCGGCGGTTGAAGTTTTTGTACGAGCTAAAAACACGTTGATAAAGGTTGAGCCGTCAAAAATGGAGCAAAACGGAACCTGAAGCAGCCGGGTTTTAAGAAAATGTTTCGCAATAAAAAAAATTATTTTTTTGGAGAATATGCCGTCCAAAATTTTCATAATTTTTTTTTAGAAAAAATTCATTTTTGTTTGTCTCGTGTACAATTTTCTAAAATCGTACTAAAATATTAGTGATTGTGATTCTAAAATTTGGAATCGTAAAATTATTTTTTGGAGTTAGATATGAAAAAATTCATGGACAAAAACTTCTTGCTGGACACAAAAACAGCACAAAAACTTTTTGAAGCCTGCAAAGACGAACCACTTTGGGACTATCACTGTCATCTTATTCCAGCTCAGATCGCTGAAAACAAAAAATTTAAGAACCTTACAGAAATTTGGCTCGGAGGCGACCACTACAAATGGCGCCAGATGAGAACTTACGGAATCACAGAAGACTACATCACTGGCGACAAGCCGGACTACGAGAAATTCCTTAAATGGGCAGAGACAATCGAGCATCTTATCGGAAATCCTCTTTATCACTGGACACATCTCGAACTCCAGCGTTATTTTGGAATTTACGAGCCTCTCACAGTCGAGTCCGCTCCGCGCATTTGGGAAAAAGCAAACGCGATGCTTCAGACAGATGAGCTTTCTGTAAAAGGAATCTTCAAGAAATTTCACGTTTACGCTGTAGGAACAACAGACGACCCGATTGATTCTCTTGAATATCACAAGGCAATAGCCGCAGGAACAGCACCAATCGGAAAAATCGAGACTCACGTTCGCCCGTCTTACCGTCCGGACAAAGCACTCAACATCAATCTTCCGACATACAAAGACTACATCGCAAAGCTTTCTGAAGTTTCAGGAATCAACATCAAGACTTCTGACGATGTGATTGAAGCCCTCATTAAACGCCTTGACTACTTCATTGAGAACGGCTGCCGCGCTTCTGACCACGCTCTTGAGTATCCGCCATGCAAAGTTGACACAGATGCTAACATCGACGCAGTAGTTGCGCGCGCTCTCAACGGCGAAGTTATTTCAGAGGCTGAATCTGAGGCTTACAAGACAAAGGTTCTCGTTGCTCTCGGACGCGCTTACGAGCAGAGAGGAATCGTTCAGCAGTGGCATATGAACGCAATCCGCGACAACAACAAGGCAATGTTCAAAAAGCTCGGTCCTGACACAGGATTTGACGGCTCTCACGACAAGCCAATCGCAGAAAATCTCGCAGGACTTCTTTCTTTGATTGAAGCTGCGGGCGGCACACCAAAGACAATTCTCTACACGCTCAACCCTAAAGACTACTATTCTATCGGAACAATCATGGGCTGCTTCCAGGGAAGCGGAGTCAAGGGAAAAATCCAGCTCGGCTCAGGATGGTGGTTCTGCGACCACAAAGACGGAATGGAACAGCAGATTAAGGTTCTCGGAAACCTCGGCATGATTCCAGCTTTCGTCGGAATGTTGACAGACTCACGCTCATTCCTCTCTTATTCACGCCACGAGTATTTCAGAAGAATTCTCTGCAATATCATTGGAACTTGGGTTGAAAACGGCGAATATCCAAACGATATGGAAATGCTCACAAAAATTGTGAAAGACATTTCGTTCGGAAACGCTCTCAACTACTTTGGAAAATAAAATTTCTAAAGCCCTTAGTAAAATGAGCTAACGTTTGTTAGTAAATAACTGCTAAAACAAAAGCCTTTGCACAAAGTTCTTAGAACCAGCGCAAAGGCTTTTTTAATCTATTTTTGCTTTTCAAACTTCTTTTTTTCAAGTTCAAACCTTTCTTTAAGTTTTTCAACAGCTTCTTTTAATTCCAGAGATTCAGATTTTGTAGACATCCAGAAGTGTATTTTTTCTTTATTTTCTTCGCTCGCTTTTCTAATCTGTTGCTGTAAATTTTCCAGCCGGACTATAAATTTACTTTCCTTTGCAAATTTTCTAATTTTTGTCATAAGATTTAGCGAATAAACAACATCAACCGTAAAAACGCCGTAAAAAAATCCAATCACCATGCAAAAAGTCAAATGATTTGTAAACCAGGCAAGCCACGACAAAATTCTCGGATGAATAAAAAAATAGTAAGCTGCGCTTAAAATCCACCAAAAAACAGTATAAAGAGGGCATATTATTCCCTGAATATTTCCCCAGCAATTTGAATAATCCCAAAGTTTAATCTTCATTCCTTTTATAAAAATCAAGCCGGCAATATATTCAAAAAGCGTAATGCAAAACGCCATAAGAACAAAAAGCAGAATTTTTCTCGCAAATGCGTTTTCCACAAAACTTACATCAATAAAACTCAACAAAAACAAAATTGTAAGCGAAAAACCATAAAGCGGCAAATAAGGGCCAATCAAAAATCCCGGATTAATCCATTTTTTTTCAGGATTATTGCTGCTAAAAAAACGTCGCCAGATAACTTCAATTCCCCAGCCAATAAGACTTCCAGCAAAAAATAAAAACTCAACAATTAAAAATACACTCATTTTTCTAAAATACTCAAGTTTTGTTTTATAGTCAATTTTTTTATTTTTTTGGACGGCATTTCCCTAAAAAATAAAAACCAGCCGTCAGTGCCTTTTTTTTCTCAAAAACCGGCTGCTTCAGGTTCCGCCTTTGCTGCATTTTTGGCGGCTTATCGCCGCCAAAAACTTACGCCTTGCGCATCCGGCGTAAACTTTATTTTTCCACAAAATTTCAATTAAAAACTACAAATTTTGCAAAAAAAAGTCCGTTCAATTCAAACGAATCAAACAGACTTTCTACTATCTATCGTTAGTTTAACTAACGTTTGTTAATTATCTTGCTCTTACAACTTCAATATCAAATGCAATATAAGCACCGCCAGGAATTACTCCAGGATAACCTTGATCGCCATAAGCAAAATCTGAAGGAATTACAACAGTTCTTTTTTCGCCAAGTGACATATCTTGAACCATAATATCAAATCCTGGAATCATCTGTCCGCTTGCTGTAACAAATTCCAAAGGACCGCGTCCAGCTGACTGATCGAATACACGTCCGTCAACCAAATATCCTTTGTATTCGCAGGCAACGTTTTTACGTCCGCCAATTTTTACACCGTTTCCGGCTTTTGTTATTTTCCAATAAATTCCGTTTGCATCAACTGCAAAACCTGGGAAATTCTTTTCAACTTCTGCAATTTTTTTTGCATTTGCAACTTTTTTTGCTTCTGCTGCCTTTGCTTTTACTTCGCCTTCAAGCTTGTCAAAATCTGCCTGAGTAGCAGTAAAATTCTTTGCTTTTTCTCCCTGACGAACGATAGTTACTTTTTCAATTTTATCATCCTGTTTTATAGCATTTACAACTTTCTGACTGTCAGCGTTTACAACTTGTCCAAAAATTGTATGTTTTCCGTTTAGCCAAGTCGTAGGAACATGCGTAATAAAAAATTGAGAACCGTTTGTTCCTGGGCCGGCGTTAGCCATTGCAAGATAACCAGGCTTGTCAAAAGTCAAATCGTCAAAACATTCATCTGCAAAACGATAACCTGGACCGCCTCTTCCTGTTCCTTCTGGATCTCCGCCCTGAATCATAAAATCTGCAATTACACGGTGAAATTTCAATCCATCGTAAAAATGTTTTCCTTTGCAAACATCCAGAGTTCCTTCAGAAAGACCAACAAAGTTTGTTACTGTCAAAGGTGTTTTTTCATAAAAAAGCTCAAGAACAATTGAACCTTTTGAAGTTTCCATTATTGCAAAAACACCGTCTTTACCTTCAATAGCTTTTAATTCTTTATCCATTGTTTTACATCCTCCAAAACTGATTGTTAAAAAGCAAAATATTGCCGCAAAAAATCTAGTTTTCATAAATTTTTCTCCCAATTAAAATTGCAATGTAAACCAGTTGTAAATTGCATCGATTCTATTTGCAAGTGATTTTTGAATTCTCTCTCCCAAAAGAGGAACTTTTTTGTGCCTAGCAAAAAGAACCATATAAACAATGAACGAATCTCCATTGTCAATTACAACCATATTTATTTTTACATTTTCAGGATTAAGAGCTTTTACAAAAGCATAAGTCCAGCTTTCTGCATTTGTCAAAAAAAATCCAATTTCACGTTCGGTTTGCACATATTCAAGAGAATAAACACTTTTTCCAAATGAATTGTCTTCCAAAAACGCAAAAATTTTCAAGCCGTCAGCAGAACCTTCAAGCACATCTGGCAAAGGCTCATTTTTTTCTTTTACAGACTTGCAAACATAAGCCTGATGATAAAGAGTCTCCCAACGCTGATCTCCATTTGAAAAATATTGCATTCCTTTCATTTTGGAAATCGAACGCACAATTTTAGAAACCCTATCCATCGAAATTTCTGCATTTTCAGGATTTGAACTTTTTTCTTTTAATTCTTCCTTGCTTATTAAAAACAAGTTTTCAGAAACTAAATTTGGATTTTCAGAAAGATTCCATGCATTTGCAGCACGTTTACAAAATTCTGTATCCGGAGTAAGAGAAAGTTCAAAACCATCTTTAGACTGAATTAAATGTTTTATAGAGCCTTTTTCTTTTAATTCTTCATAAATTTCATCTTTTAAAACAGTATTCTGTTCCTGACAAAAAATTTGTCCAAAAAAAAGAAAAAATAAACCTATAAACAAAAAATTCCGTCTATTCATCAAATTCATTAAAAAGTTTGTCCTTTAAAAATTACACGAACCTGTTTGTAAAGTCCTTCGCCTTCGCTGATTGTTTCAACTTCTGGAACATCGTTGAGAGTAGTGTGAATCAAACGGCGTTCAAAAGGATTCATTGGTTCAAGCAAAACCGATTTGTGTGTTGAGCGAACTTTGTCTGCCGTGTTGTAAGCAAGATGAACAAGATTTTCTTCACGGCGAACGCGATAATTTTCTGTATCGAGAATTACACGTACATCTTCACGTCCAAGATGTCCTGCATAAACGTTTGCAAGCAACTGAAGAGCATCAAGATTTTTACCACGGCGGCCAATCAAAATCGAAGAAGCTTCAGAAGTAAGTTTAATCCCAATTTTTTTGTCTTCGCGGAAAGAAATTTGAACTGCGGCTTCATATCCCATTTTAGAAATTATTTCGTTTACAAAATCAATAAGTTTCTGTTCAAAATCATCCTGCGCAAGCGGATTTGTAACAGTTCTTTTTGCAACATTTTCAGGGTCGTAAGAACGTCCGCTGTCAGAATTTACATTCGTTTCTTTTACAGGCGTAATGCGAATTTTTACGTAGCCTGCTTTAAAAAGCGATTTTTTCTGTGTTTCAACAATTTCTACATCAAATTCATCACGTTCAAGACCAAGTTCGGCGGCAGCTTTTTCAATAGCTTCTTTTTCATTTTTTCCTTCAAATTCGTAATTCATTTATTTCTCCATAAAAAGTTCAAAGTGCTTACTGGATGTGAAAAATTCTTCGAATTAATTCCACATCCAATAAAAAAACATCTCCAAAAAAAATCAGAGACGTTTTTTAAATTATTTTTTTATTTTTGCGTTGATAAACAACTGCTGTCCAAGCTGAATCAAGTTGCTGACTGTCCAGTAAAGCAAAAGTCCAGACGGAGCATTGTAGAACAGGAAGAAGAACAAAATCGGCATACCGTACATCATCATCTTCATCTGCATAGCACTCTGACCGGCAGTAGTTCCACCGTTTTGTGTAATTTTTCCAAACAAAAGCTGACTGATTACATAAATTACCGGCAAAATTCTGATTTGATTTCCAAGGAAAGGCAAATTGAATTTCAATGTTGCCACATGGTCACCAGCACTCAAATCGCTAATCCATCCAGGAATAAAACTTGCTCCACGGAATTCAAAATAATTGTTGAACAAGTTGTACATTGCAAACAAAATTACGAACTGGAAAAGCATTGGCAAACATCCAGAAAGAGGATTATAACCAATTTCTTTATAAAGTTTCATTGTCTGCTCGTTGAGTTTTTGAGGATTATCTCTGTACTTTTCCTGCAAAGCCTGCATTTTTGGCTGCAAAGCCTGCATTTTTACAGTACTTTTTGCAGTTTTAGCTGTAATAGGGAACATTGCAAACTTCAAAATTGCTGTAACAATTATGATCGAAACACCCCAGTTATGAACAAGCTTATTTATCATTTCCAGTAAGAATTTTAGGACAATTTCAAGCCAGCTTAAAAATCCACTTGTCTGAATGCTGTTGTCAAAACGAACTCCATCAAGTTTCCAAACGTTGTTTTCCGGTACATTATAAATTCTCAAATCTTTTTCGTTGCGAGGTCCAACATAAACATAATATGTATCGTTAGAACCATTTGCATCTACAGCTTTACGAGAAACAATTGCCTGAGCATTTGTTTTATCTTTTAAATCAGTTTTTGAAGAATAGGTAACTTTACTGTTCATTGAAGAACTATCAGAAGGGCAGAGCAAAACTTCAAAATATTTTCCTGCCATCGAAATCCAGTTCCATTCTTTTTCGTAAGATTTTGTCTGGTTTGTACCAAGAATAATTCTTTTTTTATTTTTGCCGTTGTATGAAATAAACTGACGATTTTCGTAGCGATTAACTTTTGGATTGTAAAACGGTCCCATCTGAGGAGAAGTTCTCAAAGAATAACTTGAACCATTTAAATCCAAGCCCTGAAAATTTTCTCCAGGGGCAACTGTAACATCAAGCTTAAAAACATAATCGTTTGGATTAAAGGTGTATGTTTTTACAAGTGTAAATTCACCTTTAGAGCCGTCCGGATTATTTACAACATAATTTTTGAAAAATCCGATTTTATTTTCATCAATTTTTTTAGAAACAAAAATATCGTTTATGATTGAATTTTCAGCGCCGCCGACAGAAACCGCAAATGCACGGTTAGAATCGGTAATATTATCTGCCATCTGAATAAAACCATTTGTATCTGAATCGATATGGTCTTTTAATTCATAACCGACAATGTCACCGCCACGATTTGTAAAAGTAACTTTTACTTTATTTGTTTCGACTATGAAATTTTCTTCTGCAAGAGAATCCGAATTCTGTGAATTTACAATGCCAATTTTTTCAGGAATATTTTTTTCAATATTTTCTGAATTTTCAGCGGCAACTTCAATAGCAGTAGTTTCATTTTTCTGAGTTACAGGCTGTGGCTTTGGCATAAAATAAGTCTGCAAAAAGAAAAATCCAATCAAAACAACAGACGAAAGGCCAATTGCCCACGCAGTATTTTTTTCCATTGTTTTTCTCCGGAAATTTTATTTTCTATTTTTTTTAGTTATGGAACTGGATCGTAACCGCCCCTAAATAAAGGATTGCATTTAAAAATCCTTTTTACAGTAAGACAACAACCCTTAAAAGCACCATGTTTTTTTAACGCCAAAAGTGCATATTCTGAGCAACTTGGATAAAATCTACAGCATTTCGGAAATAGTGGCGAAATACAAAGCCTGTAAACTTTTATAAAAAAAGACAAAAATTTTACAACGAAATTTCGCATTCTTTTAAAAGCCCAGCTTTTTTACATAATGTTTGAAATTGATCACACCGCGAGTGGAACGAATCTTTTTCGGCAGGAGGATACACTAAAAAAAGCATATCATAGCCAGTGTTCAGGTATGATTTTAGATTTCTAAAGATTTCTCGGCTAAACCGCTTTGCACGGTTACGTTCAACAGCATTACCAAAACCACGGGGAAGAGGAAATCCAATTCTATTGAATTTCAAGTTGTTGGGAAGGTAAAACAATTTCGCCCCAACAACGCTTACTCTTTTCCCGTTTTTAAACAGATTCTTGAATTCTGAAGCACGTTTTATTCTTTCATCGAAAGTAAAACGCCTAGACTCTGACAAGACTGTTTTCATTTTTAAAAGAATTAGTATTTATTCTTTTCGTCAGCTACAGAAAGCTTTGAACGACCCTTTGCACGACGACGGGCAAGAACTGCACGTCCACCGCGAGTTGCCATGCGAGCACGGAATCCGAATTTTCTATTTCTTTTAACTTTACTTGGTTGATATGTTCTTAACATGGGAACATTCTCCTTATTTTACGGACACTGTTAGACAGAATCCAAATTTTAAACAAAAAAGTATAGTGCGATAGAATATAACAAATTTAATTGCTATTAGTCAACATATCGTTTTTTATATCGTCGAACATTTTTTGAATTTCCGACGGTAACTCTTTTTTCTGACCAGAATTTTTATAAACAAAGCCTTTTTTTTCAAGTTCTTTTTGTTCTCTGTTTATTCTAAATTCTTCGGCATTCCGCTGTTTTTCTTCATCAATTTTCCGATGAATTTTTGAAATTTCTGCATTTGTACCAGCTAGACGAAAGGCGAGGGTTTCAATTTTAATCTCTGGAATTTTCATCTTGAAACCTTTTAAGATATATTTTTTATAATTTCCAAGCATTTGAATCCAACCGGGATGATCCGCTTCCACAAGCAAAATTCCGTTTTTTAAATCGATTACATGCGAATGGCTCGCCATATTTTTTCCAATATTTTCTCCGTTTATGCTATTCGATCTTATTGATTCAACAATCTGCGTCCACAAATTTGAAATTTTATTTCCCTGTCGAACTTGTTCCGGATCAATATTCTTCATAATTCTTAAAACCATATCGGAAGCTTTTATAAAATTACTGTCGTTCATTCCAAATTCCTCCGTTGATTTCAAAAATCTTTGTTCCTTCCTTCATATATCTTTCGTAAGGTTCGCCAGGCAAAAATGTACAGAAAAGTTGATCATATTCCGGCAAAAGCTGAGTCACAAGCTGTCTTTTATCAGGATCCAGTTCTAAAAGAACATCGTCCATAAGCAAAATCGGTTTTTTTCCAGTTACATTTGCATAAAAAATTGCCTGTCCGATTCTAAGAAGAATTGCCAAAAGTCGTCTTTGTCCTGTAGAAGCCGTCGAAGTAAAATCAGTTCCATTTCTAAAAAACTTAATCTTGTCGCGATGAGGTCCGCTCATTGTCGTCATAACAGCTTTGTCAATTTCTATTTTTGACTGCAAAATTTCAAATGCCTTTTGCGCCGAAGGAATAATATTCAAACTGTCATCAGATTTCCAACTTGGTTCATATTTTATGGCAACCCCGTCAATTCCTGTAATTTTTTCATAAAGCTTTCCAAAAAACTGGTTAAACTGAAAAATTGTATCCCTTCGTTTTTTTTCAATTTCAATTCCATTTTGGACAAGCTGAGAGTCAAAAATTTCCAGCATTTCGTAATTTTTTTCTTTTAACGAAAAATTGCGGCTTTTTAGAATTTTTTTATAATTTCGGCTTGTGTCAATGTAGAGAACGTCGTACATCGAAAGACACTGATCAACAAAAAAACGGCGGCGTTCAGGCTCTCCAACGGCAAATTCTAAATCATCGTGGCAAAACAAGACACAAGGCATTGTATTTATCAGTTCTTTACGGTCTTTTATCCATTTTCCGTTTTTGTCGATTTTCTTTTTTCCATTTTCAAAAAAAATCGAAATATTTTCTGTTGAACCATTTTCAAGCCGATACATAGTTTTTATCGAAAAATCTGAAAAACCTTTTGTTGCAACTTCTGCATCGGCCCGAGTTCTAAAAGAATTTCCGTAAGCTGAGTAATAGATTGATTCGAGTAAATTACTTTTTCCCTGTCCATTTTCCCCGACAAAATAAATCTCCTTTGAGAGAAGATTTATCGTTGAGTTCTGAAGATTTCTGTAATTTACAAAAGAAACTGAAAGTACAGGCATCTGCCTTTTTAAGCCATCTGCATCGGCATAATAATGTGGAAATAATCTTCCGCAGGTTCTGGAAGCATTGTTACAGCTTTCATTTCGCCTGAGAATTCAAATTTTATTCTTTCAACATCCATTACACGTAAAGGCTCTTCGATATATTTGTAATTCATTGCAATTGTAATTTCATCGCCTGCAAATTCACACGGAATTTCAACTTCTGCATCTCCAGAATCAGATTCTTGTGAAGTAAGTCTTAAAACTCCAGGGCAAATGTTAAAGAAAACCCTTCCTGCTTTTTTATCAACCATGACAGCAGTTTTTTTAAGAGCTCCAA
Source organism: Treponema sp. UBA7567 (assembly GCF_002476655.1). Taxonomy (NCBI): domain Bacteria; kingdom Pseudomonadati; phylum Spirochaetota; class Spirochaetia; order Treponematales; family Treponemataceae; genus Treponema; species Treponema sp. UBA7567. The sequence continues at coordinate 51,061 of NZ_DLLH01000037.1, read as the reverse complement.
TTAAATCGCTTTTCTGAACCTTAAAATTATAAGACTGAGATTCC
>NZ_DLLH01000037.1:35297-51006 GCF_002476655.1 Treponema sp. UBA7567 | reverse complement strand
CTGTCCATCAATAAGAGTTGAAGAAAGTTCGTAATTCTGAAAACGGAAAAAAATCATTTTATCGACAATAGCAATTGAAATGTTTCCTTCGTCAGAAAGATGTCTTGCGACAATATTTAAAACTTTTGGATGGACAATTGCCGCCGGAAAATCTGCAATTCCCTCTGGAAATTCTTTTGAAGCATAAGCAAGACGGCGACCGTCAGTTGCTACAAGAACAAGTTTATTATCTCTTTTTTCAAAATAAACTCCATTCATAAAATAGCGGGTTTCATCTGCGCTAACTGCAAAAGAAGTCTGGCTGATCATTTTTTTTATTTCTTTCGATGGAACTTCAAAGAAAGGAACTTTTTCTGCAATTGGAAATTCTGGGAATTTATCCTGAGATGTGCATTTTAACTGGAATTTATTTTTTTTAGTTGAATGGCGAATCAAGGCAACTGTCTGATTATCCTTTTGCTGCAATTCAAAATCAATTTCGCCTTCATCAAGAACTGAAAGAATTCCCAAAAATTTATCACAGAATACAGTTGTAGAACCTTCTTCTTCAATTTCAACAGGAATCTTTGTTTCAAAATTTACTTTTATGTCTGTTGCTTTTATTGTAAGAGTGTTGTTCTGTGCAATAAAAAGGACATTAGAAAGAATTGATATTGCGCTTTTTGTGGAAATGATTTCCTGGGCAATTGAAATCTCATTTATCATTGAATTTCTGTCAAAAGTAAACTTCATTTTTGGACTCCTTAAAAAGTTTTATTTTCAAAATTTTTTTTATATACACAAACTAATAAATTCTAAATTTTAATAAATTTAGTAATAGTAATAATAAGAGTTGTGAATTTGTTGATAACTAATTTAACTCTTTGTTGTTTAAAGAATTAAAAAGTTGATAACTCTGTAGATTGAATTCACATTAAATTCACAAATTCACAGATCTAAATGTTTTCCACACTTTTTACACAACATATTACCATAAGATTAACAATTTGTGTTTTTTATTTTCTAAAATCTTTTGTTGCGCGAATCAGCAGGTTTACTGTTGAATTCATTGAAGAATCAGTTTTTAAAAGACTTTCAACTTTGTCGCGCGCATGCATAATTGTTGTGTGATCTCTTCCTCCAAATTCATTTCCGATTTCTGTAGTTGAATATTCTGTTAAAGAGCAGCAAATATAAATTGAAATTTGTCTTGGAATTACGAATTTTCTGTCTTTCTTTTTGCTTTTTAGGTCAGAAACTGAAACATTGTAATGCTCAGCAACTACTTTTTGAATATTTTCAATTGTGATTGTTCCAGAATAAGGGTCATTTATTGTATCTCTAAGCTGATTTTGAGCAATTTCGACAGTGAGAGGCTTTCCTACAAGTTCCGCAAAGCCAATTGATTTTGTGATGCAGGATTCAATATCGCGGACGTTTGTCTGACAGTTTTTTGCAATATATTCAATTACATCTTGAGGAATAGATTTATGAAGAAGTTCCAGTTTTTTTTGAATGATTGCAAGCCTGTTTTCGTAATTTGGCGGCTGAAGGTCAACATTTAAACCGCGGCTAAAGCGAGAACTGATTCTTTCTGTAAAACCTTTTAATTCTTTGATTGGACGGTCGCTTGTAAAAACAATCTGTCCGTTTTTATCGTAAATTGAATTGAAAGTATGAAAAAGTTCTTCCTGAGTTCCTTCTTTTCCTTCAAGAAACTGAATATCATCAAGAAGAAGAACGTCAAGACTGCGATATTTTTTCTTAAAATTGTCTATTGTTTGATTTTTAAGCGAGGCTGTAAATTCATTCGTAAAATTTTCAGCGCTTGTATAGGCGATTTTTGTTTTTTCGTTGTTTGAATAAATAAAATTTCCCAAAGCCTGCATAAGATGAGTTTTTCCAAGACCAACTCCACCGTAAATCAATATTGGGTTGTAAGCTTTTCCTGGATTTTTTGCTGCCGAAATTGAAGCATTGTAAGCGTAAATACTGTTTTCGCCCGGAACAAAGGTTTCGAAAGTAAAATTTTCATTTAATTGAGGATGCTTTTTATGAGAATTTTCAGTTGGTTCGGATTTTTTTTCAACCTGATGAACAATTTCTGGTTCCGCCGTTTTTGTTTTAGGTTCTGGCAAAGGTTCTTTTTTTGGAATTGAAACGGTCTGTTTATTTTTTACAATGTGGGTGATTGAAATTTGCTGTCCAGTCAATTCGTTTATTTTATCTTCGAGTCTTTGAACGTATTTTTTTGAATTCATCTGAATCCACATAAATTCTGAAGAAACAGAAACAGTAATTTGAGAAAGAGTGTCTTCTACGTAATCCATATTAAACCAGAGAGTAAATTCGTCCGACTGATTGTTTTCGTTCATTTCTTCTCGTATTTGTTTAATTGCTTCTTCAAAAAAATCTTTGTAATTCTGGCTGGACATAGAACTGATTATAATTCACCTTTACTTTTTTCTTCAATACAAATATAATTTTTACTATTCAAAAATTCTATCCGTATCTTTTGTAATAAATCATAAAATCATATAATATAAAGGAATAGAAAAATGGCTTCTTCTTATGATGCTGGCAGTATTCAAGTATTAAAAGGTCTTGAAGCTGTCCGCAAGCGTCCTGGTATGTATATTGGATCTACAGGACCAAAGGGACTTCATCATCTTGTTTACGAAACTGTTGATAACTGTATTGACGAGGCAATGGCTGGTTATTGCGATAAAATCGTTGTTGCTCTCGAAAAAGACGACATTGTGCGTGTTGAAGATAATGGTCGTGGTATTCCTGTTGCAATGCACCCGACAGAACATGTTAGTGCTCTTGAACTGGTTTTGACTCGGCTTCATGCTGGTGGAAAATTTGACAAAAAATCTTATAAAGTTTCCGGCGGTTTGCACGGTGTTGGTGTTTCTTGTGTAAATGCTCTTTCAGATTGGCTTGAAGCAACTGTTAAACGTGATGGACATATTTACCGTCAAAAATATGAACGCGGAATTCCAGTTACAAAAGTTGAAACTATTGGCGATACAGACGAGCACGGAACTATAATTCGCTGGAAAGCCGACAAATCGATTTTTACGGTTACGACAACTTATGACTGGGATGTTTTGATTCAGCGTTTAAAAGAGCTTGCATTTTTGAACAGCGGAATCGTAATTATTTTTCGAGATGAACGTCTTGAAACTCCAAAAGAGCAAATTCTCAAATATGAAGGCGGAATTGTTCATTATGTTCAGGAATTAAATTCAAAGTCAAAAATAAAATATCCTGAGGAACCTATTTTTATTGTTGGCGAAAAAGAAGATGACAATCCGGAAAAAGGCTCTGTAATTACAGAGCTTGCTTTTCAGTACAACGAGGGTTATTCAGAAAACATCCACACTTATGTAAATGATATTCGCACTGGCGACGGTGGAACTCATCTTGACGGTTTCCGTTCAGGACTTCTTTCGGTTCTTTCAAAAGCTCTTGATGGAAATGAAAAACTGAAGAAAAAAATGCCTAAAAAAGACGGAAAAATCGATTCAAAAGAAGATCCGTATGAAAAATTGACGGGTGATGATGTTCGTGCCGGACTTGTTGCCGTTCTTTCGATAAAAGTTCCTGAACCAGAATTTGTTGGCCAGACTAAAGATAAACTTGGAAATCCTGAAGTCCGGGGAATTGTAGATTCTCTTGTAAAAGAAAAGCTTACAATTTTCTTTGAGCTGAATCCGGCAATTCTCGAAAAAGTTCTTGAAAAATCTATTGGAGAAGCAACTGCGAGAATTGCAGCTCGTAAGGCAAAAGACGCTTCACGCAAAAAGTCTGGACTTTCTGGATTTAAAAAGCCGGAAAAACTTTCTGACTGTTCAATAAAAGATAATCCTTCTATTTGCGAAGTTTATATTGTCGAAGGAGATTCGGCCGGCGGTTCTGCAAAAAAAGGAAGAGAATCTAAAACTCAGGCAATTCTTCCTCTTTGGGGAAAAATGCTTAACGTTGAAAAAGTTGATCCTGCAAAGGTTATGGAAAACGACAAACTTAAACCAATTATTGATACGCTCGGCGCTGGCTTTGGAAAAGATTTTAACATCGAAAAAATTCGTTATCACAAAATAATTATCATGGCCGATGCAGATGTCGACGGTTCTCATATTAGAACTTTGCTTTTGACTTTTTTTTACAGATATATGCCTGAAATTATTGAAAAAGGTTATGTTTATCTGGCAATGCCTCCTCTTTTTAAAGTTCAGCTTGGAAAAAAAGAGCCTGTTTACTGTTATTCAGATGCAGAAAGAGATGCTGCTTTGGAAGCTCTTGGAGAACAGAGAGAAAAGGCAGATGTCCAGCGTTATAAAGGTCTTGGTGAAATGGACGGAAACCAATTGTGGGAAACTACAATGAATCCTGCCACAAGAAAAATGCGTGTTGTAACTGTTCCTGACGCAGAAGCAGCAAATAGAATTTTTACAGTCTGCATGGGCGAAGAAGTAGAACCAAGGCGCGAATTTATTGAATCGAATTCAAGTTACGCAAATTTGGATATTTAACGATAGCATAACTAAAATAAAAGAAAAAAGGTCATTGAGCCTGTAAAAAATGACCAATAGACAAAAAGTGGTTTTGACAGGCTCGGCCACCTCAAAATGGAACTAAAAATGTTAGAAGAAGAAAAAACACCGGAAGGTGGAACGGTAATAAAAATTCCAATCGAAGACGAAGTTAAGCAGGCTTATATTGACTATTCGATGTCTGTAATTGTTCAGCGTGCTTTGCCAGATGTTCGCGACGGATTAAAGCCTGTTCACAGGCGAATTATGTACGCAATGGACAAACTTAATCTTTCGAGCGGCGGAAAAACAAAAAAATGTGCCACAATCGTTGGTGAAGTTTTGGGACATTATCATCCTCACGGTGATGCTTCCGTTTATGATGCATTGGTTCGTTTGGGGCAGGATTTTGCGCAACGTTATACGACTGTAACTCCGCAGGGAAATTTTGGTACGATTGCAGGTGATCCTCCAGCGGCTTACCGTTATACCGAAGCCAAAATGTCAAAAATCACCGAGGAAATGACTGCCGACATTAACAAAGAAACTGTAGATATGGTTTCTAACTTTGATGATACGACAGTTGAACCTTCAGTTCTTCCTGGAAAATTTCCATTTCTTCTTTGTAACGGAACAACTGGTATTGCCGTTGGCATGGCTTCAAATATGCCGACTCACAATTTACGCGAAGTTGCCTCTGCCATTGCGGCTTACATTGACAATCCGGAAATTACAATTGATGAATTGATGACTTATATAAAAGGTCCGGACTTTCCGACTGGCGGTGTAATTTACGGTCGTGAAGGAATCAAAAAAGCTTATAGAACTGGTCGCGGAAGAATTACAATTCGCTCAAAATTCAATATTGAAACAGACAAAAAAGGAAAAGAACGCATTGTATTTACAGAAGTTCCTTATGGAGTAAATACAACGAATATCATAAAAAGAATCAACGAACTTGCAGAAAACAAAATAATTGAAGGAATTGCCGATGCAAACGATGAAACTTCTGACCGTGTTGGAATGAGACTTGTAGTTGAGCTTAAAAAAAATGCAATTACAAAAATCGTCTTGAACCAGCTTTTTGCAAAAACGGACTTGCAGTCAAATTTTGGCGTAATCAATCTTGCTCTTGTTCCTCAGCAGAAAGATGGTTTGCGATATGACGAGCCTCAGTTGCAGCTTCCAAATGTTTATTTAAAACCGCAGATTCTTACTTTAAAGCAGTTGATTCAATATTTTGTAGAGCATCGCGACGAAGTAATTACGCGCAGAACGATTTATGATTTAAAAGTTGCAAAACATAAGATGAAGATTTTGCAGGCTTTAATTACAGCTATTAACAATATTGATGAAGTAATTGCAATTATCAAATCAAGCCGCGACACAGAAGAAGCAAAACTCCGCCTTGAAAAACGCTTTGATTTTGATGACGAGCAGGCACAGGCGATAGTTGATATGCCTCTTAAAAGGCTTACTCATCTTCTTATTGAAGATTTGCAGAACCAGATTAAAGAACTTCAGGCATTGATTGATCATTTGGAAGATTTGCTTGCTCATCACGAAAAAATCCGCCTGCTGATAAAAGACGAAACAAATGAACTGGCAGAAAAATATGGCGATGACAGAAAAACTGATATTGTTGCTGACGAAGTAGAGCAGATAAATACAGAAGATATGATTAAAGAAGAGGAAGTTGTCGTTATGATTTCCAAACTTGGTTATATCAAGAGAGTTCCTCTTACTCAGTACAAGGCTCAGAGTCGTGGTGGAAAAGGAAGTTTGAGCGCAACTTTGATTGAAGGTGATTACATCAATCAGATTTTTACGGCAACGACAAAATCATTTATAACTTTTTTTACAAACGCTGGAAAAGTGTATTGGATAAAAGTTCATGAAATTCCTGAAGCAAGCCGTTCAAGCCGCGGTTCAAGCGTAAAATCTTTGATTCAGCTTAGCCCTGATGAAGAAATTCCCACAATTGTAACTATGAAAGATTATACCGATCAGCAGTATATATTTATGTCGACAGCAAATGGAACTGTAAAAAAATGCAAAACTACTGAATTTGCAAATGCAAAAACTCGTGGCGTAATCGGAATTAAGCTTCATGATGGAGATCATCTTGTTTCTGCAATGTTGACTTCCGGAAATGACGATGCAATGCTTATTACAAGAAAAGGGCAGGCTCTTAGAGTTTCTGAAGAAAGTGTTCGTCCAATGGGAAGAGCAAGTTCTGGCGTTACAGGAATTCGTCTTGCTTCTGGAGATGAAGTTGCTGCTGCAATCAGTGTTGAACAAAATAAAGATGCGCTTGTTATAACCGAAAAAGGTTATGGAAAACGAGTTGGATTTGATGAGTTTGGAAAACACGGACGTGGAACTGGCGGACAGAAAATTTTCGGAAATATTGACGGCAAGGGCGAAATTATAGGCGCAATTGCGGTTTCAGAAAGTGATGAAGTAATCTGTATGTCTGGGCAGGGAAAAACTCTTAGAGTTTCGGCAGCAATGATTTCAAAGCAGGGCAGAGCATCTTCTGGAACCCGTATTATAAATATCGACGAACCAGATTATGTTGTAGGCTTTGATAAAGTTGCAAGCGAAGATGAAAAAGATAAAGAGTAATTTTTTATCTAATTCTTTGTATTATAAAGAATTAGATAAATTGTTTTTAATGTAATGACAAAACTTTTTTATTTAATTATAATTAAGTTGAGGGGACTTTATTTATTAAATGATCTTTTTATGACAGATTCGTAAAGATCAAATGACCATCAGGTAGACCAGAGATTTTTCTCTGGTCTTTTTTTGTCCACATCTATTTATAATGGTAGCTGAAGAATTTGGTGTCTTGCCTGTGGATAACTTGTTTAAAAATGCGGCAATCTCAAAAAAAAAGTGTTTTGAAAAATTTAATTCCTTATTATAAAAGAATTTAACTAAATTTTGTTGAATTTTATTTTTATGTCCGAATGTGGAATACTTGTGGATAACTTTTGTTTATGACTTTATCTATGTTTCATGAGAAACACTTTTGATTTTAGTTTTATGAAGAAGTTTTTTATTCAAAAAATTTCATCATTTTTCTAGTAGGGTAATTCAAGAATTTGTGACGTTTCATGAGAAACATTTTTTTTAACATAAAAATGGAATTTTAACTTTATTGAAATGCAGGCGAAAAGTTATAAAAACTTTTTTTAACAGAATGTTTCATGAGAAACAAATTGCTTTATTAGTTAAATAAATTTTGTGTTGTTGATGAAACTACTGAAAGTTGAGTTTTATAAAAAATGAAAATTTACTAAAAATCTGGCAAAAATGTTTCATGAGAAACAAGTTGTCAATAGTCTTAATTTCGAGTTTTATAATTTAATGTCATTGCCGAGATTGTCACTCCCTTGTTGTATCTGGCTTGAGGCGATAATCTATTGAAAATTTCCAGTAGATTTCTGGCTAAGTTTGCAGCGTAACCATCACACTGTCGCAGCACGTGAATGATACTTAAATTACTGTTCTTATCAAAACTCGATGCTTAGGTTAATACTCAATACTTGTTGAGGAACTTAATATTAAGTATTGATTTGTTTTAAAGTATTAAAATAGTGGTGCATTGAAATATGAAGATATGAGATAAAAAACACACAGAGGTTAGTGAAGTTGTTTCATGAGAAACATTTGATAATTTTGTTAAATGATAAGTGATAATTATGAGTAAAACTGTTTAATATAAGCGTAAAATTTTTCATTTATTCGAAAAGGTATTTTTAACTGATAAAAATGTTTCATGAGAAACACTTTTATAAAAAGAAAAATCCGTTTTAAACTATTAACCGTTAGTTTGTTTAAAGATGTTTTAAATGACGAATGTTCGTCATTTAAAAATAGATATTTCCTTTTTATATATGTGATAAAAAACTGGGTAAAAATAAAAAAATGTAGGAAATTGCGAGATTTTTATTCTAAATAGCCTCTGAACTTCGAATTTTATAGTTTAATGTCATATCTGGCTTGAGCCGATAATCTTTTGAAAATTTCCAACAGGTTTCTGACCGAGTTTACTGAGAAAAAAACGCACTGTCGTAGCACACGTGAATGACACTTAAATTATTATTCTTATCAAAACTTAATATTTGGACTAGATAATACTTTTTGTATTTTATAAAACTTATTAAAGTTCAATTTTTTGTCAAAGTGTTTTAATCGCTTTGTTTGATTGTTGTGGATTGAGTTGTTTATTGCAATAGATTTTTGTATTTTCAAATTCAAATGAAGACATAATATTGAAAAAAATCAAATCAGGTTATAAAATAATATAAATTTCAGAATTAACTTTTCTGCTTCTATTTGACAAAAAAATCCATAGTTAATTTAGGAGGACAATATGTCCAGAAAGAAACAGTCGATGGATGGAAACCAGGCTGCGGCTCACGTCGCTTATGCTTTTACTGAGGTAGCCGGTATTTATCCTATCACCCCGTCGTCTCCAATGGCCGACTGGGTTGACAACTGGTCTGCGAACGGCCAGAAGAACGTTTTCGGTGAAAAAGTAAAAGTAATCGAAATGGAATCTGAGGCAGGCGCGGCGGGAACTGTTCACGGTTCTCTCGCTTCGGGAGCTTTGACAACAACTTTCACAGCTTCCCAGGGTCTTCTTTTGATGATTCCGAATATGTACAAGATTGCGGCTGAGCAGCTTCCTTGTGTATTCCACGTTGCTGCGCGCTGTGTCGCAACTCAGTCTTTGAACATTTTCGGCGACCACTCAGACGTTTACGCTTGCCGCCAGACTGGAGCCGCAATGCTCGCTGAGTCTAACCCTCAGGAAGTCATGGACTTGGCTCCGGTTGCGCACTTGGCTGCAATCGAGGGAAAAGTCGCTTTCATCAACTTCTTCGACGGATTCCGCACTTCACACGAGATTCAGAAAATCGAGCTTTGGGACTACGCTGACCTCAAAGAAATGCTCAACATGGACGCTGTAAAGGAATTCCGCGCGCACGCGCTTAATCCAGAGCATCCTGCAATGCGCGGCTCTCACGAGAACGGAGACGTTTTCTTCCAGCACCGCGAGGCTTGCAACTCAACTTACGACGCACTTCCAGCAATCGTTGAGAAATACATCAACAAAATCAACGAGAAGCTCGGAACTCACTACGGCCTGTTCGACTACTACGGCGCGCCGGACGCTGACCGCGTAATCGTTGCGATGGGCTCAATCTGCGACGTTGCAGAGGAAGTCATCGACTATCTTACAAAGAAAGGCGAGAAAGTCGGCCTTGTAAAAGTCCATCTCTACAGACCGTGGGTTTCTGCAAAATTCCTTGAAAAACTCCCGAAAACCGTAAAGAAAATCGCAGTTCTCGACAGAACAAAGGAGCCAGGCTCTCTCGGAGAACCGCTTTACCTTGATGTTGCCGCAACTTTGCGCGAGGCTGGCTTGAACGATGTAGTTCTTACAGGCGGCCGCTACGGTCTCGGCTCAAAAGACACTCCTCCAAGCTCAGTGTTCGCAATCTACACAGAGCTTGCAAAAGACGCTCCAAAATCACGCTTCACAATCGGAATTGTTGACGATGTTACTCATCTTTCATTGCCAGAAGTCAAGCCGGCTCCAATCACATCTGCTGAAGGAACTGTAGAGTGCAAATTCTGGGGAATCGGCGGTGACGGAACTGTCGGAGCCAACAAGGACTCGACAAAAATCATCGGCGACCACACAGACAAGTACATTCAGGCTTACTTCCAGTACGACTCAAAGAAGACAGGAGGAATCACAATTTCTCACCTGCGCTTCGGCGACCATCCAATCAAGTCTCCTTACTACATCAATCAGGCTGACTTTGTTGCCTGCCACAACCAGTCTTATATCATCAAGGGATACAAGATGGTTCAGGATGTCAAGAAAGGCGGAATCTTCCTTATCAACTGCCAGTGGTCAGACGAGGAACTTGACAAGCATCTTCCTGCAGAGTCAAAGAAATACATCTACGACAACAAGATTAAAGTCTACACAGTTGACGCTGTAGACATCGCGACAAAAATCGGACTTGGAAAACGCACTTCAACAGTTCTCCAGTCCGCATTCTTCAAGCTCGCGAACGTTCTTCCTTCAGAAGAAGCAATCAAATACATGAAGGAAAAGGTTGTCGCAAAGTTCTCTAAGAAAGGACAGGACATCGTCGACATGAACTGCCAGGCGATCGACCAGGGAGCGGGCGCACTGCACGAGGTAAAAGTTCCTGAAAGCTGGGCAAATCCGGCTCCGGACGCTGCAAAGCCTGCTCTCAAGGGCGAGGCAAAAACAGTCGCTATGGTCGAGAAGCTCATGAATCCAATCGGACTTATGGACGGAGACAACCTTCCTGTTTCTGCATTCAAGGACAATCCGGACGGACAGTTTGAGCTTGGAGCTTCCGCATACGAGAAGCGCGGAACAGCGGTCATGGTTCCAGCATGGAATTCAGAGACTTGTGTTCAGTGCAACTCTTGCGCGTTTGTCTGCTCTCACGCGACAATCCGCCCGTATCTTCTTACAGCCGACGAGGCTTCAAAAGTTGAGGGACTCGGAGCAAAGACTCTCGCTGTAAAGAACCCGAAACTTTCACAGTACAAATACACACTGTCTGTTTCTCCGCTCGACTGCATGGGCTGCGGCGAATGCACAACAGTTTGTCCTACAAAATCTCTCACAATGGTTCCGCAGGAAAGCCTTGTCAAGAACCAGCCGCAGTGGGATTACCTTGTAGCTAATGTTTCTAAGAAGCCGGAAGTTGACACATTGCCGCTTTCACCGATGACTTCACAGTACAGCCAGCCATTGCTTGAATTCTCAGGCTCTTGCGCAGGCTGCGCAGAGACATCTTACGCTCGCCTTATCACTCAGCTTTTCGGAGAGCATATGTACATTTCAAATGCTACAGGCTGCTCTTCAATCTGGGGCGGCCCTGCCGCTACAGCTCCTTACACAATCAACAAGGACTCAAAGAAAGGACCTGCTTGGGCTAACTCACTCTTTGAGGACAACGCTGAGCACGGACTTGGAATGTACGCAGGACAGAAATTTATCCGCGACAACCTTATTTCAAAGCTCGAGGAAGTTGAATCTAAGACAGACAATGCTTCCCTTAAAGCAGCAATTGCAAAATACTTGGAGACAAAGAACGACACAATCGCAAACTCTCCTGCAACAGACGCTCTTGTAAAAGAGCTTGAAGCTTGCGGATGTGAAACTTCTAAAGAAATCCTTGAAAAGAAAGACTACCTTGCAAAGAAATCTGTATGGATTTTCGGCGGCGACGGATGGGCTTACGACATCGGATTCGGCGGACTGGATCACGTTCTTGCTTCCGGAGAAAATGTCAACGTCATGGTATTCGACACAGAAATGTACTCAAATACAGGCGGACAGGCTTCTAAGGCTTCAAACATCGGCGAAGTCTGCCAGTTTGCTGCCGCAGGAAAAGAGATGGGCAAAAAGTCTCTCTCTGAAATTGCAATGAGCTACGGCTACGTTTACGTTGCGCAGATTGCGCTCGGCGCAAACCCGGCTCAGGCTCTCAAGGCAATCAAGGAAGCAGAGGCTTACAACGGACCTTCCCTCATCATCGGATACGCGCCTTGCGAGCTCCACGGTGTAAAGGGCGGAATGAACCACTGCCAGGACGAGATGAAGGCAGCTGTAAAGGCCGGCTACTGGAACCTGTTCAGCTTCAACCCGGCTCTCAAGGCAGAAGGAAAGAATCCGTTCACGCTCACTTCAAAAGAGGGCGACGGAACTTACCAGAGCTTCCTTAACAACGAGACACGCTACTCTTCACTTACACGCAAGTTCCCAGAACGCGCGAAAGTTCTGTTCAACAGAAACGAAGAGGCTGCAAAGGCAAGATTTGTTCACTTGCAGAAACTTATCGAGCTGTATAAATAAGATAAGCTAAAAAACTACGGCGGCTGAACTTGCATAAACGCAAAAAGCCGCCGTAAAACAGAACGCCCGCCGGACTTGGCAAAACCAAGCCAGGCGGGCGTTTTTTATGCGCATAGGTTATTTTTTTTGTTATTCGCTTCCTCAGATAAGTTTAGAATTCACAAAATATGTGTTAAAATTATCTACAAATAAAAAATGTCCCGCAATCTTTTTTCTGGAGAAAAAATGTCAGTTCTTTCATTTAAAGCATATTGCATAGAACTACGCCGAATATAAAAATATTCCGTCATCTAAGGTTTTTAAGGATTTTGAAAAAACAAGGCTTCTGAACCATCTTGAAAGTGACTATGAAGATTTGCACGGAATGGGAAAAACATATCTGATGGATTATTTTGACAAGTGGCTTTCAAGCGGCGCGGAAAATCATCTGTGAATGAGGCGGTGAAAAATGTCAGACACACATCATCTTGTAAAGACGATTCTGATTCCTCAGATTGCAGAGCTTCTTATGAAAAACAAGAATATGACAGAAAACGAAGCCCTGCGGATGATTTACAATTCCCCGGTGGCAGAATTGCTTGAAGACGACTCGATGGGGCTGTACGGTCAAAGCGCATTGTATTTGTACAGCCTGATTGAAAACAGTTTTCTTGCCTAATCCCTCTAAATCCTCGGCACGCCGCCGAAGTTTCCCTCAAGATAGTTCTCGTCCATCACCTTGTCTATGCGCACCTGCTTCTCGTCAAAATTTGAGAGCCTGCTTGAACCGTCGGCCTGAGAGTCGCAGACCCACACCTCGTCGCGGCGCAGGAATTTATGGCTCATCAGCCTTGTCTCATGCGTTGTAACAATAAGCTGCACGTTGCGGTCCTTCACAACCTCAAAGAACGTCTCTATAAATTTAATCGTCAGAAGAGGATGCATGCAGCGGCTTATCTCGTCAATCACGAAAACCTTGTTCTTTGCCGTCATAAGAACGTCCAGAAGCTGGAAAAGCCTGTAAGTTCCGTCGCTCTCGCGCCTCATCTCGTAGTCAACTTTCTCGTCCCCGTACTGATGGACAAATTTCAGGGCGTAATATTTCGCGTTTCCGCTCGCGTCGAGCTTTATTGTGAATATGTTCGCGCGGTTTCTTATTACAGCAGACCAATGGCTTTTCTGACCGCTTATAATGCTGTTTGTCCGCACCATATTCATCTGAAAGTCAAGGTTTGTCTTGTCGATAAAAGAAAGGTTCGCCTTTACCTTGTCCTCGCTCACTTCCTCTTTCTTGATTTCCACAATCCCAGTCCCGAATTTCTTCAGAAGCTCAGCGTAATCCTTTAGCGAGCATGAGTCATCAAGAAGGGCAGTGTCGTTTATCGGCTGGTCAGGATAAATCACCTCAAAGCTTTTTGCGAACCATTCAAAAATCCGCCTTAGAATAACCGCACTGGCGTTCTTCTCGTAGAAAGACTTTGTGTTGTGGTTCATGCAGTAGAGAAAAGGGCTTTCGCCGCCTGAAAAAACATTCGCAAGAACCTTTATCTCCCGGCAGTTTTCAAGTACAGAGCCGAACACAATTCCGGACTCAAGAGACTCTTTCTTAAAGAGATATTTTTTCTCCTCAGACTTTTTAAAATAAAGCCACTCTGAAACAACGAGCTTCTTCTGCATATCGACTTTAAGCCCGTAAGTATACGGAACGTCGTCAACTAGAAAGCAGATTTCAAAAAACGACGGCTTTTCCTTGTTTCCGCTTTTAATGCGGCAGTAAAGCTCGGCGGAATTCTGCACAATATGCCCCGAAAGAATATAGCTTCTAAGAACGTTCATCGCCTTGAAAAAGTTGGACTTGCCCGCGCTGTTCGCTCCGTAAACCGCGGCGAACTTCAGCACGCCGGTCTTCAAGATTGCAGAGCCGCTTTTCGGATAGTAAAGGTGGTCTTTTTTTGTGCGGAGCTTTTTTCCGCCTGCCAAAGAAATGGTCTGTATTGAGTCATAAGACAAGAAATTTCCGCATGAAAATGAAACGAGCATATCAGCCCCCAAACGCAGTTTGCTCTCCGTTTTTCTCGCATTACACGAATAATATTCATATTTTCGGAATAATTCAAGATTTCTTTAATATTTTTTGATATTTTATTCGATTTTTACGAATTTAAATTTGACAAATCGGCTGAGGGCAGTTATATTTTAGACACAGTTAATTCGGTTTTATCGAATTAAAAAACAACAGGAGGCAAACAAATTGATTTTCTAAAAAAGGCTTGTCCGCCTTTAAAAACGGACAGAAAGACAAAAAGAAAAGTTTCGGAGTTTCCAGAAAACATTTCTTTTTTTTGAACAAGACGGGCAAGGCCGGAAGCAAAATCCGGGCCTTTTATAAAAAGATTCAGGACTAAATTATGAATGGAATTGTAAAAAGCCTGAACCGACGAATTTATTCACATACAAGAGGTATAAGATGAATATCAACACATTAAGCACAACAGCAGCTGAACACAAATCAAACGAAGTGCCGTTCGCGCTATATAAAAACACGCTAAACGGCAAAACAGCCGGAAGCTACTATGCGCGCGTCATTAACCAGGGAACCTGCACAACAGAAGACCTGGTCTGCGACATTATCACCGCAGGGCTTAACAAAAGCTACTCAAAGGAAGAGCTTTTGTCTGTCGCAGCCCTTTTAAGAAACGCGAAGCTTGCCAGAATCCTTAGCGGCTGCACCGTTGACGACGGATTCACAAAAAGCAGCCTGAAACTTTCCGGCGTTTTCAAGTCAAAAAACGACACATTCAGCGGCGACCGCCACGCTCTTTCTGTTTCGTGCTGCGTAACGGCGGAGACAAAGGAGCTTGTAAAGGAGATTGTTCCTGTAATCAGGCAGGGAAACAGCATTTCTCCTGAAATCACAGAAGTTCATGACCTTGAAAGCAAAAGCGCGGAATGTCTTACAAAAGGCGGCTTTCTCTGTATAAAAGGAACAAACATCGCAGTCTGTGGCGGGAATGAGGACGTGGGGCTTTACTTTGTGAATACAAAAGACGAGACAAAGAGCGTAAAGCTCGCCGCAGAAAAGCTCGGACGCAACGAGCCAAAGACAGTCTCGTGCGTTGTTCCCAGCGAGCTTGAAAGCGGAAGCTACAGGATAATGATAAAGACGCAGTATACAAGCGGGAAAAATTTTTCAAAAGAAACAAAGACGCATACATTTGAAAAAGAGTTTCAGACAGCCGACTAGTTAACTAGCCCAAACTTCGAATTTTATGATTTTATGTCATTA
>NZ_DLLH01000037.1:0-35261 GCF_002476655.1 Treponema sp. UBA7567 | reverse complement strand
AGCACGGCAATGACACTTAAAGTACTGTTCTTATCAAAACTCGAAATTCAAGCTAACTAAAGAAAATTTTAAACGGCGCTTTTTGCCAGAGAATTTTACTCTGCCAGAACACGCCGTTTTTTTATGCCCAAAGATTATTTATGCATAAAAATCAAGCCTATACGGTGGCAGCTGCTAATGCTAGCAAGTGCCGCAATATAGCCTACGCGACGGCTGCTGACAATGCTAGCAAGTGTCGCAATACAGCTTACGCGACGGCTACTGACAATGCTAGCAGGTGCCGCAATACAGCTTACGCGATGGCTGCTGACAATACTAGCAGGTGTCGTAATACAACCTACGCGACGGCTACTATCAACATTGTCAGGAGACAAAACGTAGGCTATGCAGTGGTGGCCATCAACATTGACGACAGGCAAAAATCATCTGAATTAACTTTTTTTATGCCCTGGAATTTATGCTTTTTAAGCCGCAACACGGAAAATTTCATTTAATAGGCAAATAAACAGGAATTTAGAAGAAGTGACAAATGAAAATCCTAAAAGCAGAATTGCTCATGAAGAGTCATCTAATAGCTGAAATTTATTTGCAAATTTTGTAAAAAAGCGATACTTATATGCTTTTTAGTTTATTGTTTAGTTTTTTATCAAAAGAGAAAATCTTTTCCCCAAGAAGTTTACTTCGACAACAGATAATACAATCTACAAAATCAAGCGATGACGAAGAATAAAGCTCCAAAGCACTTTTTATTACATCTTTGTGCTCGATTTCAATTTAATCAAAAACAGGAGAGACAATACCGCTGATTTCCTGACGCGGAACACCGTAAAGCTTGTAGAGGACATAGACGACCTCCGCTACAACTTCGGGAATTGTAAAAGCACCGTTCCTTATGACATCAGCAGTCTGCTCAGCTTGCAATGGCAAATCAAAGAGCAAATACCGCAGTATCGCATTTGTGTCTAAAAGAGTCATTTCTATTCTCCAGAAAAAGCCTTAGCTGCTACATTTTCTTCCTGCGGAATCAGAACTGGATTTGCATATTTATGGGCAATGCCTTTTGCGCTTTTTGAATGCACAAAAGACTGTTTATTTGGAAATGCAGTCTTTAGACGTTCCAAGAGCATTGAGATAGCAGACAAAGTTTCATCATAAGAAAGCAAGTCTATTTTTTGCGACAATTCCACAATTTGTGCCTCAGACATTTTTTGCCTCCTGATAAAAAGGTACTATACATATTTTATGACGTCAAGAAAATAAAATGCCGTATTCGCTAAGAAACAGTAACCTGACCGTTCATAAGCAATGGAAGAAGTTCGTCGCGAAGAGCGATAAGTTTTTCTATTTCTCGAACATTTATCAAGATTCTATCAGTAATGTTGTCTATCTTATCACAAAATTCTTTTATCAAAATTGTATTATTTGGATAAGCAAATTGATACTTGCTAAGTGCATTCCATGTTACATACGGTTGCTGTGTACCACTAGATACTTTTATCGCAAAATCAAAAGTATTTTCTTCATTACAAACTTGATAAAGATAATTCAAATGTTCTTTTTGTCTTGGTCTTAAGACAATTGTTGTTGTTCTTGTTATTCCTTTTTTTGATGCAATGCAACAACGATGAAAATAAACACGCATAGCACCTATAAGAATATCTTTCTTTTCATAAAGTTGAAGACTGCTATTTGCTTCTTTATAAGATTTTCCACCGGCAAAACTCATAGTTCGCATAGGAATTTCATCAATCGGACAATAATCAAGATTTTTCAGATGTTCACCAAAGGTCGTTGCAACACCTGCATTATCAAGTACATCTTCCAAATTTTTCACTTCCCACCCAGCCGGGATTTCTCTTTTCAGCTCGGCGTTGTAGGCCACTTTTCCGCCACTGGACTTGTAGGGCTTGCCGTTTTCATTCGGAAAATCGAACTGCACAAACCAGTAGTCGTAAAGGCGTTTTGCCATCTGCTCAAGCTTTGCGTTTATGCGGCTGTTCAGGGCAATTTTTTTGTCGATGGAAGAAAGAAAATTGCCGATTTTTTCCTGCGAAGAATATTCAGGAATCCAAACAGTGCAGTCTTTTATTTTGCCCGGCGAAGTGTGCCTGATTTTTGTCTGCTGGGCAGCTGCACTTAACTGATTTCTTACAAGTTTTGACGGAATCAAATAGAAAGCAAAATTCGGATTCAGTTTTTCCTTGCATTTTATCAGAGCGACATCCTGACTTTGAATATATTTTCCGTCGCACGGAATTTTCGCGGTTGAGCCTAAAAGCCCGATTGCCTGCTCAGTAAGCGGCGTAATTATATCGTCTTTTTTCAAAATAAATTCCGGCTTTACAGCTCCTGTAAAAAACAGATTATCCTTTGACTTGTCATCTTTGAAGCAATTATTCTTGTAGTCAAAATTTCCCAAAGTCAATCTCATCAGCTCGCCTTTCGTAGAATAAAATTCTCCGCCCAAAGACATTCCGCGAGTAACTTCCATCAATTCTCCCAGCTTGTATTTCTTCATCTGCATTTTTTGTTTCCTGTTTGACATCCGTCTAGTTCCCTGCTATATTATAGGTGTCCGAGTTCTGGAATTCCAGCCTGGGGCAACTAAAGGGCACTGATTAGTCGGTGCCTTGTTTATTTTAAATCTGCCATATTCCAGCAATACATCGTTTTTCTGCAAGCCACATAGCAGTAAACAATTCCGTTGTTTTCTTTTTGCAAAAGCACTCCTCGCAAAATTTGCTTTATTCGTTTGACTGAAATTTCTGTGTCAACTTTCAGATAGACATTCATTCCCTGATTAAGAGCGTCCCGAAACCTATGTGAAATTGCGTTCTCTCCGCCTGTTACATTCTTGAATTCTGTCAGAAACCCGTCCATAACCGAGTCGGGATTTTTCCTGTTCTGGACAATGCATTTTTCAGGCAAAAGATAAACTACATGGGAATTGTCGCTGGCGATTTTCGCCATTAAAAGCTCTTTCTGAAAGACTTTTTCCTGCTCCGAGTTTATTGGCTTTCGGCTTTGGGCAACAAAAACATTCAGATAAACTTCCGTCCAGTTTTCGTTCGGGAAAAGCTCATCCGCTTTTTGCCTTGAAATATCTAATATGTTCAAATAATTTCCCCCGGCTTGTATTTCTTCATCTGCATTTTTGTTTCCTGTTTGACTTTCATTCCTTGTTGTGCTATATTCAAATTATGGACGTGAGGTGTGTTAGTTCCCCTGTTCGCCGTTTTTGGCCGCGTCACTCAAGCCTCTGAATTTTTCGGAGGCTTTATTTATTTTAAATAGCTCGATTGAATAAATATGATGTCCGTTGGCAATGCTCTCCTTTACAGTAATCAAAACTTCGCTCTTAGACCTGTTTGAAAGCTCAGCGGCAGAAGCAAAACGTTTTATTGAAATTATGTTCGGGTCGTCAGGATTCTTCAAGTCCGGGTGGCTTGCAATAAGCTCGGCACGTTTAAAATTCGCATAGCCTTTTCTTTGTATTTTCGGACTATTTGAGGAATTTATCTCCGCGATTTCCCCCGGCTTGTATTTCTTCATCTGCATTGCTTTGCTCCTGTTTTCAATCTCTGAAAATCCGTCTGAGACGCTTCGTGCTTCAAATATATTCAAACGGAACCAGGCTGTTTTTTTGGTCAAGCGGAACTATCATGCCGCTCTGGCAGATTACCGCGCCTTTTCCAGTTTCCATTCCAAGGCTTTCAAGCACGCTGAAATTCTTCAGGGCTTCTTTTGTCGGGTTCGCTCCCTTTTTTATCTCGACAGGGTAGATTTTTCCGTTCTGAACTATCAATAAATCGATTTCTTTTTTGTTGTTGTCCCGATAGTAAAAAAGCCTGTTGCGGACATCAATTCCGGCATTCGCATAGCTTTTTATGATTTCCGAGACAACGTATGTCTCAAACATATTTCCTGCCATCGCGGAAACTTCCAGAGCCTGCGGATTGTTCCAAAGACTCAGATAGCAGCAAAGCCCCGTGTCCATAAAATAAAGTTTTGGACGCTTCACTATCCGTTTTATCGTGTTTGCGGAATAAGGCGAAAGAAGATAGACGATTCCGGATGAGACAAGAATGCTCAGATAGCTTTCGGTCGTCTTTCCGTCGATTCCGACATCTTTTGAAATATCAGACAGATTCACCTCCTGAGCAGTTCTTGCGGCCACGCACGAAATAAATTTCAGGAATTTTGACTCGTTTTTTATGTTGATTAAATCGCGGATGTCGCGCTCCAAATAAGTCTGCATATAAGAGCCAAAAAAATCCTCCGGAGAAAGCTCCGGATCTGTAATCATTTTTGGCATTCCACCGCGGTAAATATCATCAAAAACGGAAGATTTTCCAGCAGTCTTTTTGATTTTTGAAAAATCATTAGACGGCAAAAAGGGAACGGAATCAAGGCTAAAAATTTCCCTACGGCTGAACGAATAAAGCGAAATAATTCCGACACGCCCAGCCAGAGACTCGCTCACATTTTTCATAAGATAGAACATCTGCGAGCCTGTAAGAAAAAACTGGCCGTTGCAGTTTTCAGAAAGAGCATTCTCGTCAACAAAGATTTTTATATACGGAAGAATTTCAGGGGCATACTGAATCTCATCAATAACAAGAGGAGCATTTTCTTTTTTATACTGCTTCAAAAAAAGTTCCGGATCTGACTTTGCAAGTTCCCTCACATTCGGATAGTCAAGCGTAACATAATTTATCTCGCCGTTTTTTTGGGCAAATTCTTTTAAAAGCGTAGTTTTCCCAACCTGACGCGCGCCGCAAACCATTACAACCGGAAAATGCTCCGCCATGAAAGAAAGCCGGTCCAGCACATTTCTATGAAAAATCATAAAGCACCTTTTATACAAATTCGGAATACAACTCCTTATTTGTATAAATTATATATGCTCTTTTTGCTTTTTTCCATAGAAAAGTTGGAATAATTTAGGCATAGTTTATATGCAATTTTCCTCTTTTAATCATTAAACCGCAATCTTTTCAGCTGCTTCTGAATTTCTTCCTCCAGCCGGCGGCTTTCTTGGAACATTGCGGAAAGCTCTTCTGTGTCGGCTTTCATCTGGGCGTTGAATTCTTCCGCCGTAATATCGACGTATTCAATCTTGATGTCAAAATACTGGCCCGCGCTAAGGACGTAGCCTTTTTCAATGATTTCATTATATGTAACGGCAACGCTGAAATCTTCCACGGCTTCTTTTTTAAGGAATGTATCAACAATCTTGTCAATTTCAAAGTCCCGCAGGCGGCGTTTCTGGTTGCTGCCTTCCTTGTATTCCTCGCCGAGTTTTGAAGCGTCGATTAAAATCACTTTCGCGTCTTCATCTTTTTTGGACTTGTCAAAGAAAACAACGGAGACATTTGTTCCTGTGGTGGCAAAAACATTGCTCGGCATGCTCACAACGCCGCTTACGATTTTTTCATCCACGACTTTTTTAAGAATCTTGTTTTCAATTCCGCTTTTTGCAGTTATAAATCCTGTTGGAACAACAATCGCGCCTTTTCCGGAATCTTTCAGGGAATTTATGACATGCTGAATAAAGCAGGTGTAAATCGCCATGCTTTCTTTTTTCTTTGCAGGCACATTCGGAACTCCTGCCCAGAATCTTTGCGTCTGCGAGGCGATTTTTTCTCTTGTGTCGCTGAAGTCCATCTTGAACGGCGGATTTGAAACAACATAGTCAAATTTGCGCAGGCTGTTTCCGTCATCGCTCTTATGGTATGGATTTACCAACGTGTCGCCCTGAATCGCCTTGTCCAAAGAAAGCACGAGGTTGTTCAAAAGGAGATTGAGCTTTAGCATTTTGTTTGAGCGCTGGCTGATGTCCTGAGAATAAATCGTGCACTTGTCCTCGCCAACCTGATGCGCCAAAGCCATAAGCAAAGTGCCAGTTCCTGCGCTCGGGTCGTAACATTCAATATTATGAAGGTCTTTTGAATCTCCTACTAAAAGCCGCGCCATAATTGTAGCGATGGAATGAGGCGTATAATATTCCGCGTATTTTCCGCCGCCTGCTGTGTTGTAGTCCTTTATAAGATATTCGAAAATTGCGGCAAAAAAATCGTAACGCTGGGCAAAAACTTCCTCAAAACTGAATTTTATTAGCTTGTCAACTAAGGCGCGGGCAAAAGCCGGCCGCTGCGCAGTGTCTGTAACAAAAATTGTAAGGTCCTCAAAAATCGGAATCTTTGTTTCATCGGAAGTGTGCGTATTGAAAATTTCAATATTCTCGTCTGCAATGTTTCGCATTGTCGCGTCAAAAATCGTGTCGAAGGTTCCTTTTGACTGCTGGCTCCATAAATTGCCAATCAAGTGTTCCGGCTTTAGGCGCGGAATGTTCGCGTCCAGTAAATCAAGCAAGTCAAGGCGTTCATCTTCAGAAAGCGAGGCATAGCCTTCTTCAAAACTTTCCGCTTCAAGAATTTTTTTTACAATCGGAGAATTCAGCTTCTTTACTTCAAAGCAGAATTTGTCGTTCAGGAATTTATAAAGAAAAACCTGAGTAATGATTTTGTACTCGTTGCCGTCGTTTCCCATGCCGTACTGCTGGCATGTTGCTTTTAAGGCATCTATAAGCTTGAACGTCTCGTTTTTTATCTGTTCTACTGTCATCAATTTCTCCCATAGGTTGCATGGTACTGATTAAGATACTGCGCAACGATTTTGTCTTTTATAAATTCGCGGTCTGCGCGCGGACTTTGGATATTCAGCTCTGCCATTCCGTTTCCAACAAGGCTCATTACAGTTTTTTCAAAATAAGGGTCGCTTTTTAGAATCGCCTCCTGGTTGTAAACCTGCATATCGATTGTATTTTTAAGAGACATAAGCGTGCGGTAAATCGTCAAATCCTTGTCGTCCAAAATCCAGTTTTGCGCGCTTGCATTTGGAGAGGCAGATGTTCTTCTTCTGTTTTCTTCGTGAATCCGCTTGTGGACACGGACAAATTTTGCGTCTCCTTTATATTTCTCAAAAAGATTTTCTGTTTTCTTTTTAAGCCGGCTAAGCCGTTCAAGAATTTCGTCAAAATCTTTGTTCTGCTGCGTGAACTTTGCGTAATCGTACTCAACAAAATCTGTTTTTGCCAAAGCATGCATAAACAAATCTTTAAGCGTTATATACTCGGGGTCTTCCTGGTCAAAGTAGCTGCTCAGGCTGCTTGCTGTTCTTCTGATTTTGTCTTTTATAGTCTCGCAGTTGGCTTTAATCACAAGCTCTTCTGTTCCGACTTTTGAAAAATGGAATTCAATTCCGTCCAAAATATCCGCAATCATATCCAGAGTTTCGGCGGAAGGATTTTGAATTGCCTTGAAGTTGATTAAATCAATTCTGCGGTTTACTTCTGTCAAAAGCTGAGGGATTCGTGAAAGGTCAAGACTGCTTACATATTTTAGAACTTTCTCATCCGTTATTTTTTCAGAGCCAAAAGAGCGCACAACGTTTGCAAGGTTTCTGATTGTAGTCAAAGAATTTCTAAGCTCAAGCAAAGGCTGCTTTTCTTCAATTCTGTTTATCTGCTCAACAAAGCTTTCTACGTTTTCAGTATTATAGCTGAACATTTTTTCATAAGCGTTATCAATCTGCTCCACGATTTTCTGAGGCTCTTCAAAAATTGCGGAGAATGTTTCTGGAATCTGCTTGTCAGGTGCGTTTTTTGGGTTGTTGAATTTATTCAGTTCCCTTAGATAATTTTCATTTGTCTGCTCAAAGTTTTCTTTTATGTCCGCAAAATCAACAATATAGCCGTAAGTGTGCTTTCTGTAGGTTCTGTTTACGCGGGTAATCGCCTGCAAGAGTCCATGGTCTTTGAGCTTTCGTCCAAGATACAAACGCTTAAGGCGTGGAGCGTCAAAGCCTGTAAGAAGCATATTGAAAACAATAAGAACATCAATATCAGTTCCGCTTTTAAAAGTGTCTATGTAGTCTTGCTGCACATCCTTGTCGTCGCTGTCATAAAGAATCAAGGCAGGCTTCATTGAGGACTTTTCTTTATCCTTTTCATTCAGTTCCATCTGAATTTCCATGAAATGCTCGTAAAGCGCCCTTGCCTGCTCGGAAGAATCGCAGATAATCATTCCGCCAACCTGCTCGCCGTCATCCTCATGATAAAGATTCCTGAATTTTTTTAGGTCAGAAATAATATAGCGCAAAAGCTCCTTCACATATCTTGGATGGCTTTTTATGTCGATTATCTCGCGGGTTTTCTGATTTTTTGGAAGCTCGATTTTTTCAAGGTCTTCGTAGATTTCTTTAAGCCTGTTCTTATAAGAAGTTTCAATTTCTTCCCGAAGAATTTTCAGCGTGTATCCGTCAAGAATGGACTTATCGTAATAATATGTGTGAATGTAGTTTCCAAAAATATCTGTTGTTTTCAGTTCGTCTCCAATCAGCGGCGTTCCTGTAAGGGCAATGCGGACAGCGTTTCTGTCGGCATCAAGAAGATTCGCAAGGAACGAGCCTTTAGGGTCATAGCTTCTGTGCGCCTCGTCAATAATAAAAATGCGCTGCAGATTTGTGTTGTAATCAGGCAGGTCTATTTTTTCTTTTTTCCGCTCATCAAACCTCTGAATGTTTATGACAGTAATTTCTTTTTTGCCGCTGTTTCCAGAAAGAGAATTCTGCTCGTCAAACTGCTTCATAAGCTCTTCACGTGTTTCCGCGCTTTGAACTGACAATCCGCGTATTTCAAATTCTTTTGCGGCCTGTTTTTTCAAGTCTATGCGGTCCACGACAAAATAAAATTTTGGAACAATATTTTGCTTTGCATAATAATCAGTAAGAATGTTCACAAGGTAATAACTGAGGGCTGTTTTTCCGGAGCCTTGAGTGTGCCAGATTACGCCTTTTTTAATTCCCCTGTCCAAAGTCCTTGTAACCGCCAGAGCTGCGAAAAGCTGCTGGTAGCGCATAATGTGTTTTTGAAGCTCAACTGTAACAGAGCCGTCATCAAGTTTCTTTTGGGCATGAACATATGCGATTCCGTATTTCAGAATATAAAGAAGCCGGCTAGGCGCGCACATTGAAGTGAGAATCTTGTTTGTCGGCGTGGTAACGTTTTTGTTCTTTTTATATTCATCGGAACTTTTGTAAACCTGAACATTGAATTCTTCCAGCAGTGATTTTTCGACTTCTGCTGAAACTTCTTTGTAAGGATAATTTTGAATATACGGCTCAACTTCAAGATGCTGCGGATTTTCCTCGCGGAAACAGTTGAAAGGAGGAGCTTTATATCCGCCAGTGCAATAAAACGCGCCTTGAACGGGAGTAATTCCGCCCATGTTGTCGTATTCCATATTGTTGGAAAAAATCATCAGCTGCGTAATGTTATTGAATCTTCTTGCCTTTTTATTCGGAAGCCGAAGATTATACTCACGCTTTCGTTCCGCGGAAATGCCTTCTTTGTTGTTCGGAATTTTCACCTCAATGTAAGTCAATGGAAGACCGTTTATAAACAAAGTAATGTCAGGGCGGAACAGTTCCGTGTATTTGTTTTCCGCTGAATCATCTTTTACATCGTAGCACGAGAATTCCGCAGTAACATGAAAAGTATTGTTTTCAGGATTATCAAAATCAATGAGTTTCTCAGAGCCGGCAGAAATAAGACGATGATAGAATTTTTCGCCCAAATCATCGCTGTCAAGCTCATTGGAAATATCATGAAGAATCTGCTCAGCCTTTCTTTCATCAGACTGAGGATTAAGCTTTAAAAACTGGCTTTTGAAAATCTCTGTTAAAATATTTGTTTTAGGATTAAAAAAAGTACCTGCCTGCTTTAATGTAATTCTAGGAATATATGTGTAGCCAAGCCTTACTAAATGCAAAACCGCAGGCAGCTGAACACGAGAATTCTCACAGCCAAATTTATCCGACATATAATTTTCCGCTTTCTTCTATTTAATAGAAATTATTTTAGCATAGATTCGCGTTTTTTTCTATTTTG
The DNA here is from genome assembly GCF_002476655.1 of Treponema sp. UBA7567. Lineage (NCBI taxonomy): Bacteria > Pseudomonadati > Spirochaetota > Spirochaetia > Treponematales > Treponemataceae > Treponema > Treponema sp. UBA7567. Next base: position 25,309 of record NZ_DLLH01000037.1, on the reverse strand, counting down.
GCGTGCGGTGAATGTTAGACTTTAGACTCTGAAAGACATTCAGGAAACTCGCAGCACAGATAAGCAGCAAACTTTAAGCAGATAAGCGACTATAATCAATGCTTCGCTTTTTTTCATAAACCAAAAAGCCGGTTTGTGGTATTATCTCTTTGGAAGATTTCTTGATGAAAAATCGTCTGGCCGCTGTCCAGAGCAAAAACGTTTTTTCTGACAGACTAATCAATACCAAGCCTATGGAAAATTTTACCACCCGCTACCATTTGCCGGGGCTTTTTGAGTTTTTTGATTTCTACAGCGTGTTTCTGCCGCTTTTCTATAGCCACAGAGAATATTTTTATGACTGGTGCGAAATCGCCTCGATTTACGGCGCGCCGTCAGGCTGCATCTGGAACGGCGGAAGAACAGGCTTTTCAGACTCAGAAGAAAACAGCGCAAAGAAAGTCCTTGGGCTAGTGGAAAAATACGGAATTTCCGCCAGGCTCACGTTCAGCAACTCGCTTTTAAGGGAAGAGCATCTTTCAGACAGAAAATGCAACGGAATTTGCTGTCTTTTTGAGAGCAAGAGCGGCAAAGCTAAAAACGGAATAATCGTCCATTCGGAGATTCTGCTCGATTATCTGAAAGGACGCTATCCGGATTTCTATTTTGTCTCCTCCACAACAAAAGTCATAACGGATTTTCAAAGATTTAAGGATGAGCTGGACAGAAAAGACTTCAGCTTTGTTGTGCCTGACTTCAGGCTGAACAAGTCGCTAGAAAAACTAAAAACATTGACACAGGAGCAAAAAAGCAAGGTCGAATTTCTGTGCAATGAGTGCTGCTGGACCGGATGCAGGGAGCGGAAAATCTGCTACGAGAACGTGAGCCGGAAAAATCTCGGCGAGGATAACAACTGCCCTGACCACATCTGCAGGTCGCCGGGAGGCAAGGACGGCTACGTGTTCTCAAATGCGATGAAAAATCCCTCTTTCATCGGAATTAGCGAGATAAAAAATATTTACCTTCCTATTGGATTTTCAAACTTTAAAATCGAGGGGCGAGGGCTTGGAAGCGCGATGATACTGGAGTTTCTTCTATATTATATGACAAAGCCTGAATACCAGCTGAATGTAAGGGAAGCGGTTTACCTTGACAGCATGCTTGACTTGTTCTGAAAAAAAACTGCCGGGCTTGCAACGAAGACGCATTTCTCTAGTGCCGCACAATTAAAGCCGCTCAAAACCATATCCGCATTTTTGCATTCTCTTACCAGTTCCACAAATTTCTTCCAAATTCCTCAGCCTTATTGAACAAACCTACCAATTTACTTATAATAACCTTACGTTTAGACAAAGACGGCTGGCTACTTATACGGTGAGCCAGCCATTTTTTTTGGAGGTCAAAAATGAAATCTTTGTTCAAGTGCGCGGCTTTAGTTCTTTCTGCGCTTTCCGTATTCGGGCTTGCTTCTTGCGGCGAGAAAAAGGCAAAAAGCAATGTCCTTAATGTTATGGTTGAAGTTGAAGTTGCGTCTCTCGACCCGCAGCAGGCAACAGACGGAACTTCCTTCGAGGTTATCGCGAACTTCACAGACGGTCTCAAGCAGATGGCAGGAGACGGCTCTACAATCAACGCATTGTGCGCCGAGGAAGCAGTCTCTCAGGACGGTCTGACTTACACTTTCAAGATCCGCGAGGATGCGAACTGGGCAAACGGCGAGCCTGTTACAGCTGACGACTTTGTTTTCGGCTGGCAGCGCGCGGTTGACCCGAAAATCGCTTCTGAGTACGCTTACATGCTTTCAGACATCGGACAGGTGAAGAACGCGGCTAAAATCATCGCGGGCGAGCTTCCTGTCGAGGAGCTTGGAGCAAAGGCTTTGGACGCAAAAACTTTGCAGGTTCAGCTTGAAGTTCCAGTCTCTTACTTTGACTCAATCCTCTACTTCCCGACTTTCTATCCTGTAAACCGCAAATTCTACGAGTCTGTGGGAGACAAGTTTGGAACAAGCGCGGACACAGTTCTTTCAAACGGAGCATTTGTCCTGACTGACTACCAGCCGGCGGCTCTCGCTTTCTCTTTGAAGAAGAACGACAAGTATTATGACGCGGCGAAAATCAAGCTCGACGGCCTTAACTATCAGGTTCTTAAAGACAGCCAGCAGGCTTTGATGGCTTACCAGAACGGCACTCTCGACATTGTTAAGCTTTCGGGCGACCAGGTTGACCAGGTTAAGGACGACCCTGAATTCAAGACAATCGGAGCCGGCTATCTCTGGTACATCTCGCCTATGATTGATAAAGTTCCGGCTCTTCAGAATCTCAACATGAGAAAGGCTTTCACTTTCGCTCTTGACCGCGAGTCTATCGTGAAGAACGTTGTAAAGGACGGCTCAATGGCTGCCTACACTCCAGTTCCGGCGGAATTCGCATACAACGAGAACGGCGAGGACTTCATCACAGCGCAGAAGGAATATCCTGAGCTTTGCGACTTTGACGCTGCAAAAGCTCTTGAATACTACAGCAAGGCAAAGGCAGAGCTTGGAAAAGACAAGTTCGCTTTCGAGATGATTGTTGACGACACAACAGTCCAGCAGAACGTTGCGGCAGTAATCAAGGAGCAGATTGAGAAGACTCTCCCGGGCGTTACAATCAATCTTCGTGTCGAGCCGAAAAAGCAGCGCGTTCAGGATATGCAGGACGGAAACTTTGAGCTTGCATTTACAAGATGGGGTCCGGACTATGCAGACCCGATGACTTATCTTGGAATGTGGATTACAAACAACTCGAACAACTACGGACTTTGGTCAAACTCAGCTTACGATGCCCTTATTGAATCTTGCGTTACAGGAAAATACGCGCAGATGCCAAAGGAAAGATGGGAGACTTTGAAGGCCGCAGAGAAAATCGTCCTTGAAGACACTGTTATCTTCCCGTTGTACCAGCAGGCGGACGCTTGCATGGTCAAGGCAAACGTGAACGGAATCGAATTCCACCCGGTCGCGCTCAACAGAGTCTACAAGAACACAACAAAGAACTAATTTTGGGGCTTACCCGCCATTCGGCGGGTCGGGCTATCCGCACTTCGCCGTCTTGCGCGGCTCATTCCGGCATTTTTTGCAAAAACGCTAAGCAAAACGCGCCAGCAAAAATGCCGGAACGCCTGCGGCGGTGCTACTATCCCTAAGCTATTCCGCTTGCAAAACTTGAGCATTGCACATTCTTAATTGCGCATTGAATTTCAGGAATTACAATTTTGAAAAAATACATTCTAAAACGAATTCTAATTTCTCTTTTCACACTTCTGGCAATAACACTAATCCTTTTTATCCTTCTCCAGCTTATGCCAGGCTCGCCTTTCAACGACGAGAAGCTTTCGGCAGACCAGCGTGCCGCTTTATATGCAAAATACGGGCTGGACAAACCGGTTTTTGTCCAGTTCTTCAAATATGTCGGAAATATGTTCCGCGGAGACTTCGGCGTGAGCTACAATATCTCGAAAAACACGCCGATTTCAACCTTAATCGCCTCCCGCCTGCCGGTCTCGTGCAGAATCGGATTTCAGGCGGTCTTTATCGGGGCTTTAATCGGCCTTGTGCTTGGAATTGTGGCGGCAATCAAGCACCGCACAGTCTGGGACACAATCGCCACGGTGATTTCTGTAATCGGGGTGAGCGTTCCAAGCTATGTTTTCGCGCTCGCGCTGAGCTACCAGTTCGGCTTTAAATGGAAAATCTTCCCTATGCTTTTCACAGCGCAGTCGCCATATTTTTCAAGCGTTCTTCCGAGCATCTCGCTTTGCATGTTCACAATGGCGTCTATTGCGCGCTTTACACGCACTGAAATGCTCGAGGCTTTAGGCTCTGACTATATACAGCTTGCGGAAAGCAAGGGACTTTACGGCTGGAGGCTTATCGCGCGGCACGCCCTTAGAAACACTCTGATTCCGATTATCACGGTCTTAGCTCCGCTCATCGTTGACCTGATGACAGGCTCGCTTGTAGTCGAGAAAATCTTCGCGATTCCGGGCGTCGGCTCGCTTCTGGTCACGGCAATCCAGTCGAACGACTACAACGTTGTAATCGCCTTGAGCTTTATCTACAGCGCGCTTTACATCGGAATTATGCTTGCGGTCGATATTCTTTACGGCGTAATCGACCCTAGAATCCGCCTTTCAGGAGCAGTAAATGAGTAAGAACAACACTATAATGCCGGATTTTCTTCCGGATGACTTCAAGCTGAAATCTGACAGCGCGAGAACGCAGGTTGACTCGAACTTCGCAAGCGTGAGCTACTGGAAGGAAGTGAGAATCCGCTTTTTCTCGAACAAGAGCGCGGTTCTTTCAGCGGTGGCAATCATCGTGATAATGTTCTTCGCCTTTGCAGGCCCGCATTTCACAAAATACACTTACTCAGAGCAGAATCTTGAACAGAAAAACTACGCGCCTCGAATTCAGGGGCTTGAAAAGCTAGGGATTTTCAACGGCGACGAGAATATGAGAACAACGTCAGGCAGCAGAAAGACGAATCTCTACGAGAAAAACGGCGACACTAACGTCTATTACTGGTTCGGCTCGGACACTCTCGGACGCGACATCTGGACGCGCACTTGGATGGGAACGAGAGTCTCTCTCTACATTTCAATCGTGGCGGTTCTAATCGACATGATTATCGGGCTTTCGTTCGGCCTTGTCTCGGGATATTTCGGAGGAATGACCGATTCTGCAATGCAGCGTTTCGCGGAGATTGTGAACGGAATTCCGCGCCTTGTAATCGTCACGCTTTTAATGCTGATTCTAAAGCCTGGAATTGCGACAATCATCTTCGCGCTGATGATCACTGAATGGATTGGAATGTCGAGAATCGCGCGCGCTGAAATGCTTAACCTAAAGGAGCGGGAATTTGTTCTTGCCTCACGGACTTTGGGAGCTGGAAATTTCTCTATAATTCTGCACGAGATTCTTCCGAACATAAACGGCCAGGTAATCACGCAGACAATGTTCTCTATTCCGACGGCGATTTTCACAGAGGCTTTCCTGAGCTTTGTGGGCCTTGGAATTCCGGTTCCGCAGTGCTCGCTCGGCTCTCTCATAAGCGACGCTTTCAACAGCTTTACAACGCATCCCTACCAGATTATTCCGCCGATTGTGGTTCTTGCGGTTCTTATGCTCAGCTTCAACATCTTGGCAGACGGACTGCGCGAGGCGATTGACCCGAAATTCAAGGAGCAGTGAGATGGGCGAAATGACAAACGACACAATTCTTTCTGTAAAAGACCTGAACATCTCGTTCAAGACAACCGCAGGAATGGTGAACGCAATCCGCGGAGTTGACTTTGACTTGAAGCGCGGCGAGACTCTTGCGATTGTGGGCGAGTCAGGCTCTGGAAAATCCGTCACGACAAAAACCGTGATGGGAATTCTAGCGAAGAACGCGGTTGTGAACTCAGGCGAAATCGTCTACAACTGCCTGGAGCCTGACAACAAGACTTACACAAAATACGACATCCTGAATATGAAGACACGCGACATCAGGCGGAACATCAACGGAAAAAACATCGCAATGGTGTTCCAGGACCCGATGACCTCGCTTGACCCTACGATGAGCATCGGAAAGCAGATTGCCGAGGGAATGATTTACCATTACCACACGCCAAAGCGCGAGGCCTACCAGAAAGTCCTGAAGCTTCTGCACGAGGTCGGAATCACGGACGCGAAGGCAAGAATGAAGAACTATCCCCATCAGCTTTCAGGCGGAATGAGGCAGAGAATCGTTATTGCAATCGCGCTCGCGTGCAGCCCGGAGCTTCTAATCTGCGACGAGCCGACAACCGCGCTTGACGTTACAATTCAGGCGAAAATTCTCGACCTTATCAAGGAAATCCAGAAAAAGCGCAGCCTGTCTGTAATCTTCATCACGCACAACATGGGCGTTGTGGCAAGAGTGGCAGACAGGATAAACGTGATGTACGCCGGAAAAATCGTGGAGAGCGGAACAGCGGACGAGATTTTCTACGACCCGCGGCACCCTTACACTTGGGGCTTGCTTTCCGCAATGCCCGACCTTGAGACGACAGGCGACCGCCTCTACACAATTCCGGGGTCTCCGCCGAACCTTCTCCACAAAGTTCAAGGCGACCCTTTCGCGCCAAGAAACGCATACGCGCTCAACATTGACGACAGGCTTGAGCCTCCGATGTTCAAGATTTCAGAGACGCACAGCGCGGCAACGTGGCTTCTGCATCCTGACGCGCCGAAAGTTGAAATGCCGGCGGAGCTTAAAGAAAGAATCAGCAGAATGAAAGAGGAGGCGAAAAAATATGAGTGAGAAAACACCGCTTTTAAAAGTAGAGAATCTTAAGCAGTATTTTAGAGTCTCCTCAAAATACACTGTAAAAGCCGTTGACAATGTGTCGTTCGAGATTTTCCCTGGCGAGACATACGGGCTTGTAGGCGAAAGCGGAAGCGGAAAATCCACAATCGGACGCAGCGTAATCCGCCTTTACAAGCCGACCGCAGGCAAAATAACGTTTGACGGACGCGACATCTCGTCAAAAATGAATGGCGAGGCTGAGGAATACCTGCGAACAAATATGCAGATGATTTTTCAGGACCCTATGGCGTGCCTTAATCCAAGGAAAAAAGTTGGCGAGATTATCGGCGAGGGCTTGGACATTCACCACCTTTACGCGACAAGGCAGGAGCGCGAGGCGAAAATCCAGCGTATCTTGAAGAAAGTCGGGCTTGCCCCTGAGCATATCGAACGCTATCCGCACCAGTTCTCAGGCGGCCAGCGGCAGAGAGTCGGAATCGCGCGCGCGCTGATTATGAACCCGAAGCTCGTGATTGCCGACGAGTGCATTTCCGCGCTTGACGTTTCAATTCAGGCGCAGGTTGTGAACATGATGAAGGACATTCAGGAAGAGACCGGCTGCGCATACCTTTTTATTGCGCACGACCTGAGCATGGTAAAGTACATCTCAGACAGAATCGGAATTCTGCACTTAGGACATCTTCTTGAGACCGGCACGACAGACGAGATTTTCTCTAATCCGGTCCATCCGTACACAAGAAGCCTGCTTTCCGCAATTCCGCGCCCAAATCCGGCCGTCGAGAAAAACCGCGAGATAAAAAGCTACAACTACCGCACAAGCGGAATCGACTACTCGAAAGGAACGGTTCACGTTGTGGAAGGTACGCACAAGATTCTTGCCACAGATGCGGAATTCGCGAAGTGGACGCAAAAAATATATGAATAGACGCAGGTTTTGATGTAAAGGCGCTCGCCGCAGACCGACTGTTTTGAAATGCAGCACATTGAACGCAGATTAAAAGAGGATTTGCGCTGACAAACGCAAGCCTATACGACGGCTGCTGCTAATGCTAGCAAGTGCTGCGATACAACCTACGCGACGGCTGCTGACAATGCTAGCAGGTGTCGCAATACAGCTTACGCGACAGCTGCTGACAATGCTATAGGTGTAAGATGCATGTACACCGACCGGTAGTTGTTAGGATTGGAAACTGCTTTTCTTTTAAAGTATATTAAATTTATCTTTACAAGTTTGCGTTGCAAACTTTCTTATAATAGGAGTATTTTATGAAAGTTGTTTTGTTTAACGGCAGCCGGAAAGACAATGGCTGTACTTTTACAGCGTTGGATTTGGTAGCTAAGAGTCTTGAATTTGAAGGTATTGAAACAGAAATTTTGAATATCGGACGAAGAGTTTTTAATGGCGAAATTGAAGCTGTTGTAAAAACTGCTTCTGAAAAGGTTAAAAATGCTGACGGTTTTGTTTTTGGCTCTCCGGTTTATTGGGCTAGTCCTAGCGGCGAACTTGTTATGTTTATGGACAGACTCTGGGCTGCTGCCGGTGCGGATTTTAGATTTAAGCCTGCGGCTAGTGTTTCGACCTGCCGCCGTGCAGGAAATACTGCTACTCTTGATGTTATAAATAAATATTTTGCTTATAGCGCAATGCCAATTGTTACTAGCTGCTATTGGAACGAAGTTCATGGAAAAACGCCGGAAGATGTTCTTAAAGACGAGGAAGGCGTTCAGACAATGACAATGCTTGGAAAAAATATGGCATGGATTTTAAAATCCATTGAAGCTGGCAAAAAGACTGTAAAACAGCCGGAATGGGTTGAAAAAGTTATGACAAATTTTATTCGTTAGCGGAAAAAAGCGTAAGGGAATGGAAGGGCGGCAAAGCCGTTGCGGAACGTAGTGGAGCAATGCAGGCGAAAGCCGGAACCCTGGAACTCCCGACGGCAACAAGTTGCCGGAACGCCCCAAAAACCGTAGAATTAAAAAATGTATAAAAATCCGATTATTTTGTGTGATTATTCAGACCCAGATGTTATTCGGGCTGGTGGAAATTATTTTATGGTGGCTTCGAGCTTTAATTTTACGCCGGGGCTGCCGATTCTTTTTTCTAAAAACCTGGTTGACTGGAAGCTGATAAATTATGCTGCTAAAAACATTCCGCTTGAACAGTACAATTTTCCTCAAAATGCAAAAGGCATTTGGGCGCCTTCGTTTTCGTATTACAAGGGAATTTTTTATATAATCGTTGGTTTGCCTGATGAAGGAATTTTTTTAACTCAAACTGATGATATTTTTGGAAAATGGTCTCCGCTTAAATTGATTTATAAGGCGAAAGGTTTTATTGATCCGGCGCTTTTTTTTGATGATGATGGAAATGCTTATGTTTATCATGCCTATGCAAAAAGCCGGTGTGGTTTTAACAGCAGAATCGGGCTTTTAAGGTTTAATAAAGAACTTAAGGTCTGTGAAGGCGAGGATAAAATTATCTTTGACGGAACTAAAACTCAGCCGACGATGGAAGGGCCGAAAGTTTACAAGAGAAACGGATTTTATTATATTTTTGCGCCGGCTGGAGGAGTTGCGGAAGGATGGCAGACTGTTTTGCGTTCTAAAAATCCTGAAGGTCCGTGGGAAGAAAAAATTGTTTTGAAGGAAGGCGAGTCTGGAGTAAATGGACCGCATCAAGGCGCTTTTGTCGAAACTCCTTTTGGAGAAAACTGGTTTATTCATTTTCAAGACCGTGGAATTTTTGGAAGAATTGTCCATCTTGAACCGGTTTTGTGGAAAAATGACTGGCCTTTGATGGGAACTTCTGTAAAAACAGGTCTTATGCCTGGAGAGCCGGTTTTAAAATTCAGGTCGCCGAAATTTAATATTCTAAAAAATTTGAAAAATCCTTTTAAGAAACCAGTCTGCGCTTTTGAAAATTGCGGTCTTGAATGGCAGTGGAGCGGAAATCATTCTGAAAAATTTGCAAAGGCTGAAAAGAGTTTTAATCCGGATGCGGAAAATTTTAGACTGGCTGTTTTGCATCGTGGTTCGAAAAATCAAAACGGTTTTCCAGTTTTATGGAATTCTTCAAATATTTTAACTCAAAAAATTCAGTATGAAAATTTTTATTTAAAAGCTGTTCTTGACGTAAGCAGTTTGCCAAATGGTTCTCGTGCGGGAATGATTTTTCTTGCAGATGAATACGCTTCTGTTGCGATTGAAAAAACTGTTTTGGGTTTTGATTTTGTTTATTTAAAATCGAAAAACGAGGATTTGACGGACGAAACTAGAAGTGAATTTGAAGTTTATCGTGAACACTTAAACTTGAAAAACGAAAATCAGCCGATAAAAATTCGAATGGATTTTATTTCGTTCAGTATATATTCTGGCGCGGTTCAGTTTACCGTGAAGACTGGAAGAGGCTTTAAAAATTCTTTTAAATGGAAAAGTGATTTTTTTACAACGGAAAGCGCGCACTGGGTTGGCGGCCGGTTCGGAATTTACGCGATAGGAAATGCAGAGGCTGACGAAAAAGGCAGCGCTTTGTTTAAGTCGATAAAAGTAAGACATTAAAAATGTATAATTAACTATTGGTCGTTAGTCTGTAATTCCAATTGTGTTTTGGATAACGGCCTTTCATTTCTTTGCAGATTTCTATCCAGGCGCCAGACCAAAAGTTTTCCAGATTGTCGGTGATTTGCAAAGGTCTGCGTGCTGGAGAAAGAAGCTTTAAAATTACAGGAATTCCTGAAATTTTTGGAGTTGAAAAACACCCGAAAATTTGTTGAATTATAATTTCGAGAATTGGAACAGCGTTTAATAAACGAACGTTAGCTAAATAACCGTCGATATTCAACATTTCTGAACTGATAAGCCGGCTTTCGTATTTTATTTTCGCTTTTTTTCCATTTTCGAGAATAATTGATGAAGGAACAGAACTGTCGATTTTTGTTCCGTTCAAAAAATAAAAAAGAGCGTCAAAAACTATGTTTTCGTCAATTTTGCTGGAAGTTATAAACGGCAAAAGCCAGGTTTCTGCGTTTTTTTGCAGAGATTCAATTTGTGTAAAAAGCTCCGTTTCAATATGGTTTGCATAAAATTGTGCTCGAAGCAGAAAGTCAAAAATTTTTTTATCAAATGGAAGAACCGAAAGACCGTTTTTTTGAACTTCTGAGCAAAGGGCCTTTCCAAAATCATGCGGAGAAACAGGCAATTTTTTTTCTTTTAGAAGGATTGCGCCATAATAGCTTTTTTGTGTTTTTTTGGCGGAAAAAGTTTTTTTGTCAAACTCCAGTTCTTCTGTTATTTCAGAATGATTTTTGAGCCAGTTTTCGAGCTGAATTGAGTCGATTTTTTCAAACGAATAAATTTTTCCTGTTGAGCTTCCTGCATTTACTTCCGGAGCAATGAGCCATTCCGGGCTTTCCTGATACGCTTTTGCAAGAACTGCTTTGCGGGCAGAGGGAAATTGATATAAAGTCTGCGCGGTGTTTTTTAAAAAAGATTGCTCTTCAATTGGCTGTTTTTTTCCGAGCCTGTCTGGAAATCCGGAGAGAAAAAGTTCTGTTTGTGAAAATTCTTCATATCCGCTTGGGCTTGAAGAAAAACCGCACTTTTCGATGCGTTTTTTTAATAGCGAAAGAAATTTTTTCTTTTGTTCTTCGTTTGCAGTTCCGTATTGGCTGAATTTTAGGACGAAATTTAAGGCTTCCTCAAGGTGGTTTGTTTTTTTTCCATAAAGGATTGCACAGGCCAGCCGCGGTTCAATTCCGAGTTCGAGGGCAAATTTTCCATTTTGAGTGATTTTTTCGTTTTCTAAAAAGCCGAATTCTGTTAAAAGCATTGCCGCGGCGTTCCAGGCGGATTTTGACGGAGAATCCAGCCAGAAAAATGAATCTATTTTTGTTGAGCCCCATTTTGCACATTCAAGAACAAGAGAAGCAAGGTTGCACCGGAGAATTTCTGGTTGAATTTCGCTATTGAGAATGTCAAATTTGCTCCAAAGTCTGACGCAACGTCCGCTCATAAGTCTTCCGGCTCTTCCTGCTCTCTGGTCGGCGCTGAACTGGCTTGCTTTTTCGGTTACAAGTCTTTCCATTCCGAGAGAAACATTCATTTTGCTGATTCTTGAAAGCCCGCTGTCGATTACTGTTGTAACGCCTGGAACTGTCAAAGAGGTTTCTGCAATTGATGATGATAAAATTATTCGTCTTGGAGAAGAAATTGGAACTTCTGAGAGAATTTTTTTTTGTTCGGACAAAGGAACCGAAGAATGCAAGGTCAAAATTTCCGCTTCCGCTGAAGAAAGCGAATTTTCTAATTCTGAACGGAGCTTGTTGATTTCTGCAATTCCTGGAAGGAAAACGAGGATTGAGTCGGTTCTGTTTTGATTTTTGACCAACGGACATTTGTTTATTGGCTGCGAAATTTCATCTAAAACAGCATTTTTTACCGAAATTTTGTCTTTATAAACGATTTCTACCGGAAACTGTCTGCCAGGAATTTCCATAACCGGAGCGGCTGGCTGTGATAAAAATTCTGCAATTCTTTTTGAATTTATTGTTGCCGACATGATTATAACAAAAAGGTCGTCGCGCAGAGACATTGCTTCTTTTAAAAACGCAAGCGCAAGGTCCGCATGTACAGAACGTTCATGAAATTCGTCTATAACTACAACATTTGTATCTTCTAAAAGAGGATCATTTTGAAGGCGGCGCGTTAAAATTGCTTCGGTTATAACCTCAAACCGGGTTTTTTGAGATATTTTGCTTTCTAAGCTCAATGTGTAGCCGACAGTTTCGCCTGTTTTTTCTTCGATAAGCGAAGAAATTCTTTCTGCAAGCGCAACTGTTGCAAGCCGTCTTGGTTCGAGCATGAGGATTTTTCCGTTAAATTTTTCTAGAAGCGCGAGCGGAACTGCGGTTGATTTTCCTGCGGCGGTTTGTGCCGTTAAAACTAAAAATCTTGACGGAGAATTTTTTAAATTTTGGCAAATTTGCTCAAGGTAAGGAGTTATGGGAAGATTTTTAATTTTTTCGTTTATAAACATTTTTATTCAATTCCTGCTGCCTGCAGAAGAGTTTTTGTGTACGGATTTTCCGGGTTTGACAGAAGCTCGTCGGTCGGCTTTTCTTCGACAATTTGACCTTTGTACATAACGCCGATTCTGTCTGCCATGTAAGCGACAACGTTTAAATTATGACTTATAAAAAGATATGTCAAATTCATTGATTTTTGCATTGTCTTGAGAAGATTTAGGATTTGGGCTTGAATTAAAACGTCGAGTGCGCTTACACATTCATCGCAAATTACAAATTCCGGATTTAAAATCATTGCGCTGGCAATTGCAACTCGCTGCCTTTGTCCTCCAGAAAGCTGATGTGGAAATTTTTCGAGAGAATCTGGCGGAAGCCCGACTAAAGTGCGCATTTCGTTTATGATTTTGCTGCGTTCAAGTTTTGTTTTGCCGATTTTGTGAATTATTAGAGGTTCTTCGATTATTGATTTGATTTTCTTTTTTGGATTTAGCGAAGAATATGGATCCTGAAAGATTATTTGGCAGTGGCGCCGGAAATTTTTTTCATCTTTGACAGGGGTTCCTTCAAATAAAATTTCTCCGGAATCTGGTTTTTTAAGGGCGCAAATTAAGCTGCTTAAGGTTGATTTGCCGCAGCCGGATTCGCCGACCAGCCCGTAACATTCGCCTTTGTTTATTGAAAGATTTACGCCATTTACGGCATTTGTAATTCCGTTTTTTGTTGAGAAAGCTTTAAAAACATTTTTACATTCGATTATTTTTTGCGGATTATTCATTTTGCCATTCTCCAAAATGTACAGGAAGTTTTTCGTGGCGTTTTTTTGCATCTGGAATGGAATCTATGAGCGCCTTTGTATATGGGTGCTGAGGATTTTTTAATATTTCTTCTGTTTTTCCTGTTTCTACGATTTTTCCTTTGTACATTATATAAATTCTTGAACAGAGTTTTTTTACAACTGTAAAATCGTGTGTTATTAAAAGAAGCGCCGTGTTAAATTCACTTTTTAAGTTCTGAATTATCGAAAGAATTTTATTTTGCGTTGAAACGTCCAGTGCGGTTGTCGGCTCGTCCGCAATTAAAAGCTCAGGATTTGTCATAAGCGCGCTTGCAATCATTACGCGCTGTCTCATTCCTCCTGAAAGCTCGTGCGGATAGCAGTTGAAAATTTTTTTTGTGTCTTCAAGTCCGGTCATTTTTGCAAGTTTTTCTGCCTGTTTTTGAGCCTCTTGCTTTGAAATTCCTTTTATAAGGGCTGATTCTTCTATTTGCTTGCCGATTTTTAAGAGCGGATTTAAACTTGTCATGGGTTCCTGGAAAATAATTGATTTATTTTTTCCGGTAAAAGTGATTGTTCCTTCAGTGATTTTTGCATTTTCCGGCAAAAGGTTCATTATGCTGAGAGAGGTTATTGTTTTTCCTGAACCGGATTCTCCGACGAGGGCGACAAATTCTCCGGGAAAAATTTCCAAATTTACGTTTTTTACTGCCGTAAAGTTTTTTTGCCTGGAGCAAAATTCAACTGACAAATTTTCTATTTTTAGCAAGGGTTTTTGTAAATTCATTTTATTTTCCATTTACTTCCGAAATTCCATCGCCAATTAAATTTACGCCAAAAACAAGAATTATCAGAAAAATAAGCGGAAAAATAATTCCTGCTGGATTTGTAAAAATGTAATGCTGGGCGTCGTTCAACATTCTTCCAAAACTTGGGTATGGCGGACGGACTCCAAGTCCGAGGTAGCTTAAACCAGATTCATTCAAAATTGCCATTGAAAAACTCAAGGTTGCGGTTATGAGAAGGTCGCTTAAAATATTTGGTAAAATATGAATGTACATGATTCTGAAATTTCCAGCGCCGCGGGCTTTTGCGGATTGCACAAAAAGTGAATTTTTAAATTTGATGTAGCCGGAACGGGTGATTCTTGTAAAGCGGGGAATGCTCATAATGCAGAGAACCAGAATTGTAACTTTGATGTCCGGTTCAAAAACCGCGGCGAGCATCAAAGCCAAAAGAATTCCAGGAAAAGCCATTTGTGTGCTGACAAGCTTCATGATGATTGTGTCGGCAATTCCGCCAAACCAGCCGCAGATTGAGCCTAGAACCAGTCCTGTAAAAAGTCCAAAAATCATTACAATAAAGCCGATTATGACAGAAATTCTCAGACCGACCATTATTCTGCTTAAAACATCGCGGCCAAGTGAGTCTGTTCCAAGAAGATGATGAAATGACGGCGATTCAAGTTTTGCGGCGGCGTTTGTCAAATTTGGATCGTACGGAAGCCAAATTGTTCCTGCAAGCATGAATAGAATTATGAAAGAAAACATGCAAAAACCAGTTAAAAATGTTTTGTTTTTTAAGTATTTTGCCAGGTTTTCTTGAAGAATTTTCATATTTGAATTCATTATTGGCTACCTCTCAAAATTCCTTGTCCTTGGGTCAATAATTGAATAAAGAATATCGACCGCAAAGTTGCAGGTCAAAGCCATTGCGGCAAGATAAACTGTCAGACCTTGCAGCAGCGGAAAATCTCTTGAAGAAATTGAATGAATTATAAGTTTTCCAATTCCTGGAAGAGAAAAAACATTTTCAATTATTATGCTTCCTCCAAAAATATCTGCGGTAATAAGACCGAGAGTTGTAATGGATGGGATGAGCGCGTTTCTGAGCACGTGGCGAACGATAACCTGTTTTTCATTCAAACCTTTGCTTTTTGCCGTTCTTACATAATCCTGCTTTAACTCATTTTCCATGCTTGTTTTTATGTATCTTGCGAGAATTGAAGATGAGCCCAGCGAGATTGCCAGCGAAGGCAGAATAAGACTTTTTGGACCGTCAAAACCTACCGAAGGCAACATTTTTAATCCGACAGTAAAAATTAAAATCAAAATAAGGGCTGTGCAAAATGACGGCATTGAAACCCAAATTTGATTTAAGACAGAAAGACAGCGCCAGAGCTTTTTTTTTCTGTTGAGTGCAAATGTAATTCCCAGAAAAGTGCCGATTGCAATGGTAAAGACAAGCGAAAGCAACGATAGAGACGCGGTAGTTTTGAGGGCACCTGCAATTAAAGAAGAAACGCTTTGGTTATATTTGTAGGAAATTCCAAGATTTCCGCAAAATGCTCCTTTTAGCCAGTTTGCATAGCGCAAGGGAAGGCTTTGATTTAGCCCAAGTTGAAGTTCAAGAGCTTCAATTTGAGTCTGGTCTGCGTCTGGTCCGAGAATTGCAAGCGCCGGATTGCCAGGAAGAAGCTGGAATGTAAGAAAAGTCACCAGGGTTACAAGAAGAAGAGTCGTCATAAAGTCGATGAATTTTCTTACATAAAAGCTCATTTTTTGTTCCTTTTTTTTGTCGAATAATATTCTAGTCAATAAAGTAAAGTGTTGAAAAATCGTAAAAATTTACTGGATAAGGAGTGTAGCCGGCTATATTTTTTTGAGTGATGATATTGCGGCCTGGATCGCAGATAAAGACAGCAGGGCAGTCCATTGTAAGAATTTCCTGACATTTCTTAAAATAATCTGCGCGTTTTTTTAGATCGATTTCTGATTCTGCTGCTGCAAAATTTTTGTCATATTCAGGATTTCTATATTTTATAAAGTTGCGTTTGTAATCTGAACAGTAACGGCGAAGAACTTCTGACGGATCAATTTCTCCTGCAAATGCAATTACAGTTGTCTGATATTCAGCTTTTGAATAAACTTTGTCTAGCCAGGTTGTCCATTCAACAGGAACAATTGTGCAGTTGATACCAAGCGGTTTGAGCATATTTACGATAATCTGGGCAGTATCAACGTGAGGCTGGTAGTTTGCAGGAACTGTAATCGTCATATCGAACCCGTTTTTGTAAGACGACTGATTCATATATTCTTTTGCTTTTTCAATATTGTAAGAAAAAATTCCGGAAAGCTTGTCGTTGTAGCAATCGCCTAAAATCGGGCTAAAATTTGAATAAAGTTCAGTTGCAAAACCGTCAAAAACGCCGTTTATGATTTCTGTTTTGTCAATTGCGCAGGTAATTGCCTTTCGAACGTTGATGTCTGCAAGCGGAGGATAAGAATTGTTCATTCCAAGAATTTGAATCATATTTTGCGGATGACTTATGATTTTAAAGTTCTTTTCGAGCATTTTTGCGTTTGTTCCGGAAATCATCTGGGCAACGTCGATTTGGCCAGACTGAAGCGCAGATATTGCTGAATTTTCGTCGGTCATAATGAGAATCTCGATGTTTTTTATTTTTCCAGCACGTTCTTTATCGTAGTAATCATCGTTGCGTTCAAAAACTATTTTTTCGTGAAGAGAATATGAAACGAATTTATAAGGGCCTGTTCCAACCGGCATTGTTTCGTTGTCATTGTAATCGTGCAAAAGAATTGGACTTGTCGCTACAAGAAGCAAAAAGGCTCCAGAAGTTTTTTTCAGTTCAATTACAAAAGTGTAGTCGTCTGGGGCAGAAACTGATTTTACAATCTGCATATTGTCGGAACGTGCTGCAAGACCGTCGAGGCCTGCCAAATTTTTGTAAGTGAAAACACAGTCGGCAGAAGTAAATTCTGTTCCGTTGTGAAATTTTACGCCTTTGCGAAGGTTAAAAGTATAAGTTAAAAAATCGTCAGAAACTGAGTAATTTTCTGCAAGGGCAGGATAAAGAGAGCCGGTTTCATCATATTTTAAAAGTCCTTCAAAAATATTGTCTGTAACGGCGGCTGTTTCGGCAGCGGCAGATTTCCATGGAAAAAAACTGTCCGGTTCAGAGCACATTGTCATTCTCAAAGTGTCGTGAGATTTTTTTGTTCTGCATGAAGAAAATGCGAGAGCTGTTGCAATCAATGCCAGCGTCAAAAGTTTTATTGATTTTTTCATTTTTATGTTCCTATAAATGGAATGACCCAAAAGTATCTTTTCTGTCATTTTCGGGTCTGACCCGAAATTCTAAATGCCATATATTGCAATCATTTAGAACTTATTAGACATCCCCTTTAAGTTGTTTCGCAACGAAGAGAGAAACAACCGATGATAATAAAGTTTGCAACGCAAACTTTTTAAGAATTAAGTTCAAGCGCCTTTTTTACGCCGATAAGCGTAAGTTCCGGGAAAATTTCGTCAAAAATATTGCAGTTTTCAAAAATTTTTGCAAAACCGCCAGTACCGACAATGTACGGCTTGTCTTCGGGATTTTCGCTTTTAAAGACTTCTGAACTGATTGTGCGGCAAATTTCTTTAATTGCGCCTGCTGTTCCAAAATAAATTCCAGACTGAATTGCTTCGATTGTTGCAGTTGCGCAGGCTTTTTCGCTTTTTTTTATATCGACATGCGGCAGTTTTGAAGTGCCGGAAGCAAGTGCCTGAACTGAAATTTTTAAGCCAGGAAGAATTGAGCCGCCTAAATATTCCTTGTTTTTTGTAAGCGCATGGATTGTTGTTGCCGTGCCCAAATCGACAATGATTAAATTTTTGTTTGGACAAAGCGAAACAGCGCCGATAGAGTCGGCGATTAAATCTGCGCCGATTTCTTTTGGATTCTGCATTTTTAGTTTTAGACCGTTTTTGATTCCGGCTTGAATAAAAAGAGGCTCGATTCCAAAATATTTGAGGATTCCACTGGAAAGAGAATAGTTGATTGGCGGAACAACTGAGCAAATTCCAATTTGAGTGATTTTTTCGGGAGAAATGTTGTTTTCCCGAAGAACAGAGCGAAGGAAAATTCCAATTTCATCGGAGGATGAATTTTTGTGAGTTGTCTGGCGGAACTGTAAAATCAGCTGGTCGCCGTCAAAAACTCCTCCTGTGATGTTTGAATTTCCAACATCGAGAGTAAGTGTCATAGTACCTGTCCTTAAGATCAAGTCTATTAAGGCAAATGCCTTTTAAGATGTGAAAAAAATTTGTAGTCACTGCTGCCAACGGCAGTCAATGCTTTTTTTAACATACAGTTTTGTAAAAAAAAAATAAAGTATTATGTAAAAAGTTTTTATTATTGAGTATAATTTGGTTATGAAAATCGTAATTGTTGGTGCCGGTTTTACTGGAATTCAACTGGCAAAAAGACTTGTAAACGGAAAAAATGATGTTGTTTTAATTGATAACGATGATGAAGTTGTAAGGCATGCTTCTAACAGTCTGGATTGCAATGTAATTCATGCGGAGGGCAATAATCTGGATGTCCTGGAAGAAGCTGGAATTAAAAATGCCGATGCCCTTGTTTGCGTTACCTCAAATGACGAAGTAAATATGATTACGTGTTCGCTGGTTGACGCTGTTTATCCGGATGTTACGAAAATTGCGCGTGTCCGGAACTATGCTTATTATGTGGACACGACATCTGTTGAAAAGGCAAAAAAACGCCGGCCGCTTTATGGCGTTGATTATATGGTCCATCCCGACGTTGAAGCTGCGGAAGCGATTGCAAATGCGGCAAATCACGGAGCTATTACCGATGTTATGCCTTTTGGCGACCAGTATGAACTTATTAGAATTACCGTAGAAAAGGGAAGCCGCCTGGAAAACCAGAAAATTATTAGTCTTCGGAAAATTACGGACAGGCCGATTCTTGTTGCCTATGTTGAAAGCAACGGCGAAACTCGCTTGCCAAGCGGCGAAACTGTAATTAAGGCGGAAGATTGCCTGGGCGCGCTGATGTTAAAGCAGGATATTCCGGAATTTTTAAAACTTTGCGGTTCAAAGCTTAAAGAAATTAAAAAAATTGCAATTATTGGCGCTGGAAGGGTCGGAACAATTGTTGCCGAAAAGCTGATAGAACGAAAGTCTACTTTTATTACGCGGCTTTTTAAGCGTGAAGGAAATCCGACTCAAGAATTCTGCATTATTGACAGCGACGAGAGTCTTGCTAAGGCTGCTGCTGAAAAATTCTCTAAGATAAAAGTTTTTTGTACGGATGCGACGGAAGAAGGTTTTGTTGAAGAAGAAGGACTTGATAAATACGACCTTGTAATCTGTACTACTTCTAACCACGAATTGAATATTGTAATGGCGGCTTATTTTGAATCTCTCGGCATAAAAAACAGCATTGCGCTGGTTCAAAATAATGCTTTTGGCGAAATTGCCAGAAAAATTGGAATTGAAGTTGCTGTTCCAATTCGGGATACGGTTGTTGATTCAATTATGAGCCACTTAAAAGGAAAGGCGGTAACTGGTGTTCATACGGTCAATGACGGTTCTCTTGAGATTATGGAAATAAAAGTTGATGAAAAAAGTCCGGCAGTCGGCAGCACTCTCCGCGATATTGCAGAAAATGGTAAATTTTTGGTTCTGATGATGCAAAAAAATGGATCGGACGAATATTTTATTCCGATTGGAAGCACAAAAATTGAAGCCGGCGACGAAATTGTAATGATTACGACTCTTGAAGAGAATCAGCATGTGCTTGAAAAATTTGGAGCGGAACTTTAAATGCAGACGGTTTTTGTTTTTGTAAGAATTTTTGCAATTATTCTTTCGATAATTGGAACTTCGTTTTTGCTGCCGATTGGGACGGCGCTTGCTTTTGGTGAATATGAAGCGATTTTTCCGTTTTTAATTCCAATGGTTGTTGCGTGGATTTTTGGCTCTGCTTTTTATTTTGGCGGAAAAAAAGTTCCCGTAAGACTTGGAACAAGAGCAGTTTTTGTTTTTGTAAGTTTTGCCTGGGTTGCGATAAGTTTTTTTGGCGCAATTCCGCTTTTTGCCGGCGGNNCGATTAGTGATTTTTCGGGCGCGGTTTTTGAATCTGTAAGCGGTTTTACTACGACTGGAGCAACGGTTTTAAAAGATGTCGAAAGTTTGCCTCGCGCTGTAAATTTGTGGCGAATGGAAATGCACTGGCTTGGCGGCATGGGAATAATTGCGCTTACAACTGCTGTCTTGCCTTTGCTTGGCGTCGGAGGTTTTGCGCTTGTAAAAGCTGAATCAACTGGTCCGGAAAAAGGAAAAATCACTCCAAAAATGGCAAATACTGCAAAGGCTTTGTGGGGAATTTATTTTGCTTTGACGGTTATTCAGACTGTAATTTTAATGTTTTGCGGAATGGATTTTGTGGACGCTCTAAGCCATGCTTTTTCGACTTTAGGCACAGGCGGTTTTAGTTCAAAAAATGCAAGCATCGCAGGATTCAATTCTCTTTCTACAGAAATTGTCTGCACAGTTTTTATGTTTCTGGCAGGTGTAAATTTTAGCCTTTATTTTTACGTGATTACCGGAAAATTCACCGAATTAAAGAACAACAGCGAGCTCAAGGCTTATGTTGGTATTTTTGCAACTGTTGTTTTGTGCCTGGCTTTTTCGCTTGTTAAGTTTTATGGCGGTTTTGGAAAAGCTTTAAGATACGCTTCGTTCCAGGTTGCAACGATTATGAGTACGACTGGTTTTGCTACGGCCGATTTTATGAAATGGCCAGCGGCGAGCCAGTTTTTTATATTCATTTTGTTTTTTATAGGCGGATGTTCTGGTTCAACTTCCGGCGGTATTAAAGTTATTCGATGGGTAATTCTTGCAAAAAAAGCACGCGTTGAAATGCTCAAGATGATTCATCCTCACGGAGTTTTTTCTGTTCGGGTAAATGGTTCGCCAGGACGAGAAGATCTGGTTTTAAACATTGCGCCTTTTGTCTTTCTTTATTTTTGTCTTGCATTTATTTCTACTTTTGCTGGAACTCTTGGCGGACTTTCTGTTTTTGAGTCGTTTACGGCAAGTTTTTCGATGCTTGGAAACATTGGACCTGCTTTTGGTCCGTTTATGGAATATAGCTGGATTCCTTCGTTCTTAAAATGGATTTTTAGTTTTATGATGATTGCCGGTCGTCTCGAAATTTACAATTTGATAATTCTTTTTACAAAAGATTTTTGGAAAAATTAAAATGCTTAATTCATCTCTCTTAAAAAATAAAGGTCTTAATTATTGTTTTGCGTTGCTTGTAATTCTAATTTGGGGAATTACTTTTGTTAGCACAAAATATTTGCTGCGAAGTTTTAGCGCGTTTGAAATTCTTACAGCCCGCTTTATAACTGCTTACGCAGTGCTTTGGCTTATGAAGCCAGAGCGAATGAAATTGTCTTGCAAAAAAGATGAGTTGTGGTTTTTTGCGGCTGGAGCGAGCGGAGTATCTGTTTATCAGTTTTTGGAAAATATTGCGATAGACTATACTTTGCCGGCGAATGTTTGCATTATTGTTTCAATATGTCCAATGTTTACTGCGATTATTGCTCAGATTTTTTTGAAAGAAAAAAATATTAACCTTCTTTTTGTTGTCGGATTTTTGGTTGCGATTTCTGGAATTGTGTTTGTTACTTTTAACGGTGCGCTCGTATTTCATTTAAGCCCAAAAGGCGATTTTCTTGCTTTGGCGGCCGCGGTTTGCTGGGCATTTTATTCTTTAAGTGTTACGAAAATCGCTTCATTTAATTTGAATCCGATAAGCTCTACTAGACGGCAATTTTTTTGGGCCTTGGTTTGTATGATTCCTATTGCGGTTTTTGGAATTTTGAATGGGAAAAATTCTCCAATGACTTATATAAATCTTTCTGCCGCGGCAAATGCTGAACGCTGGTCGGATATTTTTAACTGGTTAAATTTTGGATTTTTAGGAATTGCGGCAAGCGCTTTTGCCTTTGCGGTTTGGAATTTTGTTTGTAAAAATCTTGGAACTGTAAGGGTGACGGTTTTTCTTTATTTGACTCCAGTTGTAACGATTGTTTTTGCGTTTCTAATTTTGGGCGACAAAATTACCTTGATGGGAAGCATTGGCGCGGTTTTGACGATTTCCGGCCTTGCAATTTCTCAGGCGAGCAAGAGAAAAGAAAAAGGCAAGCGGAGTATGCCGAATAAAGGTTAGATGTTGATTTTCTGTTAAATTTGACAAAATCGTTCGGCTAAATGTTAGCGTTCGAGCGAAAATTAAAACATAAAAAGCTGCGAATCCTTAAAAGTTTCCTGTTTTGCTTGTTGAATAATGTCGTTTGGACGGGAATTTCCAATTAAAAAAGACGAATTTTTGTCGTGCTGTAAAAAATTTTTTTGAACGGTTTTTTCATCATAGTTTGCGTAACAGTATTTGCAAAGGTTTGGACAGGAATTGTAATATCCAATATCGCGCGTTGGAAGGCAGGAACAATTTTTTCTTAGTATTTGATGCACGTTTTTAGACAAACGGGCGTTAATTATCATTTCGATAAGTTCTTTTGAAATACATTCGCCTTTTTGAATGCCATAGTCAGATAAATCGAGTTTTTCTGCGCAAGATTCAATTTTTATTTCGTATTCTCCGGCAATTCTTGCAAAACTTCCAGCTAAAAATTTTTGGTCGCTTTCGCTTACTTCTTTTAACTCTGGAAATTTTTTAATTGTTTTTGAATACAAGTCGACAAAACTGATTACACAACGGTCTGTATAAGGAGAAAGTTTTTCGCACATTTTTTTGAACTCGCGGATATGAGTTGCCACCGTGTAAGTTGAATCAACAAAAATCGGATCGTATCGCCAGCAGACTTTTTCCTTGCCAAGTTTTTGAGAAAGCTCGGCAAAAGCTTCAATTACGGTTTGTTTTTCGGGAACATTAGGCTCGATTTCTTTTCCATACGGAGTGATTGTGACAAAAAAATAAGTTCCAAAATTTTTGAGTTCGTCCAGATAAGGAATAAGAGGCTTAGGATTTTTTGTGCAGAAAACAAGGCAGTCAACGGTTTTTGGCTCAAGTTTGTAACGTGTAACTTTTTGCGGAACATAAGGATTACGCACATCGACAAACCCGGCGCGGATACGATTTATAAGCCATTCAGAATAAAAAGCGGGAATATCCGTCCGTCCAGAAGCAAATATAATCATAAAAATATTATAGAACAAAAGCGGTTTTGTTGGAAATTGAGAAACTGAAAAATATTTTTTAAAGTAAAAAAATCCCCGCTGAACAGAACATTTTCCGTTCAGCGGGGACATTACGCTAAAAGCGGTTTTTCTATTTTACAATCAACTTGTTCATAGATTTTATAAAGTCTGTAGGACTTGAAAGTTCGGCTCCGCTTACGAGAAGCGCCTGGTCGAGAAGAACTTCCGAAACGTCTGAAATATAACCTTCGTCGGTTGCGTTTTCGAGCGTTTTTACGATTGCGTGGTCAGCGTTTACTTCAAGAATTGGTTTTACTTCTGGAGCTGTCTGGCCCATTGCGCGCATCATTCGTTCCATCTGGATCCCAGGATCGTTTTCGTCAACAACAATACAAGACGGACTGTCGCTCAATCTTTTTGAAAGAACTACATCTTTTACACGCTCTCCAAGCGCTTTTTTAATTTTTTCCTGAACAGGTTTAAAAGCTTCTTCCTTTTTCTTTGCTTCGTCTTTGTCGATTCCGAGCTCGTCGTCTGAACCTGCGCGGTTTACACCCTTGAGCTCAAAGTCTTTGTATTTCATAAGGCTTGGAATTACAATGTCGTCAATATCATCCGCCATAATCAATACTTCAAAGCCCTTGTTTTTGTATGCTTCGAGGAGAGGACTTGCACGAAGGTTCTTTTCGTTGTTGCCTGTAATGTAGTAGATTGCTTTTTGTTCCGGCTTCATTCTCGAAACATAATCTTTAAAGCTTGTCCATTTTCCGTCGCCGTTTCCGCTTTCGTCCGTAGACTTGAATCTTACGATTTCTGCAATTTCTTCGCGGTTTGCGTAGTCAGAGTAAAGACCTTCTTTTATTGGGCGATTGAAGTTTTCTACAAATTTATTCCATTTTTCAATTGCTTTTTTATCGTCGTCAGTAGGATTTTCTGCTTTGCGCGCTTTGTCCGCTGTTTCACCGAGTTTTTTAAATTCGCTCAAAAGTTTTTTTACGGAAGCCGACTTAATATTGTCCAAAATTCTATTCTGCTGCAAAATTTCGCGGCTTACGTTCAAAGGCAAGTCTTCCGAATCAATAATTCCTCTTACAAAACGCAGATAAGACGGCAAAAGCTCGCGGTCATCGTCTGTAATAAATACGCGTTTAACATAAAGTTTTACGCCGCTTTTGTAGTCTGCCTGATACATATCGAACGGAGCCTGCTGAGGAACATAGAACAAAGTTGTATATTCCTGGGTTCCTTCCGCATGCGTGTGAACATAAAAAAGCGGATCCTGGCTGTCGTGGCTGATTGTCTTGTAGAAAGCGTTGTAGTCTTCTGGTTTAAGCTCAGATTTTGGTCGTTTCCAAAGAGCAGATGCAGTGTTTACCTGATCAACTTTGTTTTCGCTGCCAGTAACGTTGCCTTTGTCGTCGTATTTGTTCTGTGTGTAGTGCAGATAAATCGGGAAAGCAATGTGGTCAGAATAGCGCTTGATAAGTTCTTCAATCTTCCAGCGGGAAGCATAATCTTTGCTGTCATCGTTCAAAATCATCTCGATTGCAGAACCGTGAGTCTCAGGCTTGTCGAATCCGAATTTTTTTGCTTCGTCAGAATCAGCCTTGATTTCTTCAATTGAGTAAGAATTTGTGCCGTCGCTCGACCATTTGTAAATTTTGTCTGTCGCGGCCTTTCGTGTATAAACATTGATTTCTTTTGCAGCCATAAAAGCCGAATAAAAACCAACACCAAACTGGCCGATTAAATTAGATTCGCCGGCATTTTTGTCGTTTGAAATTTTTTCGATAAAAGCCTTAGTTCCTGAGCGGGCGATTGTTCCGAGGTTGTTGTTCAAATCGTCCTCGTTCATACCGATTCCCGAATCCTGAACAGTGAGCACTTTTGCAACATCGTTAAAACTGATGTCAATCCGCGGCTCAGTCTTTAAATTTTTGTAAGCGTCTTCCGAAACCATAAGGTAATTCAATTTGTCCAGAGCGTCGGAAGCATTAGAAACAATCTCGCGCAGGAAAATGTCCTTGTTTGAATACATCGAATGAATTATCAATTTAAGAAGCTGATTAACTTCTGTCTGAAACTGATACTTTGCCATTTATCTATCTCCCAAAATTTAAAAGTTTTTCACTTTAAAAATAATAAAAAAAAACGCA
>NZ_DLLH01000065.1:17794-23998 GCF_002476655.1 Treponema sp. UBA7567 | reverse complement strand
AAATTTTTTTAAATTTTTTTTCAAATCTTTACATAAAAAATCGTAAATTTATGATCAACTATTCCAATTAGAAATACCTACTATACTATATGCATATATTACAATGTTTACATAAAAGCATATTGTAACAAATTATTATTTTTCCATTATATATCTCCAATATACCAAATATGTCCCAACTAGGACATAAATGTCCAATAATAAACGTCCCCAATAGAAAAAAGCATAATAATTGTCTTATTATGCTCTTTCAATATATCAAATGTGTCCCAACTAGGACAAAAATGTCCAATAATAAACGTCCCCAATACTACCCCATAGAAACTATTTTCACAATTTGTTGTTCTAATTCTTTAATTTTTTGATTTAATTTTTCAACCTCAGCATCATTTGTTTCTTCATCAAGTAAGTCTTCTTTTACCATTGCTTCCATGTCTTCTAGTTCTTCTTTTAATGTTTCCATTCTATCTAATACTTGTAGTCTTAAGTATCTTTGGTTATGTTGAGGGTCTATTTTATCTATCATTTTTATTGTTTCATTTAAGTCATATTTTTCGCCAAATGATGGAATCGTTACTGGTAGATTTGTTGTTTCTACTATTTTTTGCTTTAATACTTTCTGGCCTTCTGGTTCTCCATGAACTAAAAATATATGTTGCGGTTTTTTTATAAATGAATATATAAAATTTAAAAGTCCTTCTTGATCTGCATGACCTGAATATCCCTCTATATATTCAACTCTAGCATTTACAGCTATATCTTCTCCAAATATTTTTACTGTTTTTGCTCCATCTACTATTTTTCTTCCTAGTGTTCCTGGTGCTTGATACCCTACAAATAATATAGTATTTTTTGGATTCCATATATTATGTTTTAGGTGATGTTTTATTCTTCCTACTTCACACATCCCACTTGCAGATATTATTATTGATGATTCATCATTTTCATTTAATTCTTTTGATTCCTTAAAACTGTTTCTACTATCAATGTACATTTTAAGTTTATTTTCATCCTCATCATTAAAATAAGGAAGTTTGTCGATATGATTTTCAATTATCGATTTCAGCACCAGATTGTATTCATTTACCCCAAAGGGTTTGAATTTTTTTTCATCCTCGTCATAATACTTTTTAAAATCCTTTTTTGCCTGTTCTATAATTTTCTCTTCTGGAGAGAATATCATCATTGCAAAGTCGCTTCCTGTTGGCATGCCAAAACAAACTTCCGCGCCAGCTCCAAAAAGAATACCTATTTTATCGTCTTTTTCTTTCATATTATTTTTCCAAAATACCCAGATTTTTCTCTCTCTGTGTCCTGCCGCACATATCCAAGTGTCATTCCCGCACTCGATGCGGGAATCTGTATTTTTTTTACAACAGCACCCGCTCCATTCGGCTTAACGCCTCATTGCGCCGGCTCTACACCGCCGCAGTTCGACTATTACTTGCCTGTTGAGCGGACAATGCGGAAGCCAAGGGCGTCGTCCCTGCCGCGGGCGCCGCCGCAGATCTCGCGGCCCACCTCGCAGCCCGCGGCGCTGAAGCTCCAGCTCCCGCCGCAGCTATAGCGATAGCTGCCTCTGGAATCCCAGCACCATTCCAACACGTTTCCGCTCATGTCATACAAGCCGTAGCCGTTCGGCTTCTTCTGCGCAACAGGATGTGTCTTACTTCCGCTGTTGCCGTCATACCAGCCTACTTCGTCAAGATTGTTGCTGCCACTGTACTTATAGTTCTCTCCGCCCATTGCCGCATACCGCCACTCTTCCACTGTGGGCAGGCGGTAGCCGTCGGCGTTTCTGTTACATTCAACATTATCTTCATTTATAGAATAGGCCGGCTCAAGCCCGGCTTTCTTGCTCAGTTTGTTGCAGAACTCAACAGCGTCATACCAGCTCACTTTTTCCACAGGCAAGCTGTCGCCTGTGAAGCGGCTCAGATTTTTCCCCATAACAGCCTTGTACACAGCCTGCGTTATCTCTGTCTTTGACATTACAAAATCTTGTCCTGGAATAATGGCAAAATCAATGCCGCTGCGTTTTTTACAGTCCGCTGCTAAATAATAACAAGCCATCCAAAAATCATCTCCAACCAGTCTTTCAGCCTGTCCCCTTTCTTTTCCCTTACTCTTCAATTCCTTGATTATTCTGTCTTTCTCTTTCTCTTCCGCCACAACGCCCTGTATCTCGCGCAAATCCTGCACTGGCTTCATCTCGCGCACAAGCTCCTCGTTGAGCGTGCTTGTCTGCACAACTTTGCCGCTCACGGTGTTTATTGCGCGCAGCTTTGTAAAGTAGAATGTATAGGTGCTGGGCTTGTCCTTTGCGGCGGCTATGGCGTTGTAGTCAAGCTCAAAGTACAAAATAGGGTCTCCGCGCACCAGAAGAGACGTGTACATGTCGGTGTTGCTTATGTACTCTTCAAGCTGCGCGTCGCTCGCCGTTGCCATGTCAGGGGCTGCCTTTCCTGTGAGTGTCTCGTACTTTACAATGAACGTGTCCTGGAAGAGCAGGATTCCGTCCGAATACAGCGAGAGGTAGGCGTTCCAGCCGCACTTGTCGCCGTCGTAGGTTCCGTAGCCCACCTTAAGCTCGCCTCCCATGCTGCTCACAGTCTTTACTGCGGCAAGCGTCTTGTAGTCCGCGTCAATGCTCTGCAAAAGCGCGTTCTGCTGCGCCATTGTAGACTGCTTTACGCTCTCGCAGTCGGCAAGGAACTTTGCAAGAAGAGCATCGTTGTTTGAAAGCACCTTGTTCGCCCTGCGCTGCTTTGCGGCCTCGGTGGGTTTTCCGTCCTTCATCTCGACGCTCGCCCAGTTTGCCTCAAGAATTTTTAAGGCCTGCTCTGTCTCGTCATCTTTCATCTGCGTGTAAAGTTCCACGCTGCGCGCTTCCACACCCTGCCGTATCTCCACGAGCGCCTTCTTCTTGCTTTCAAGCATGCTTATAAGGCCGAGCACTCCCTGCTTTTCTGTCTTTAGCTTGCGCACCTCGGCTGCTTTTGCCGCGGCATCTTTTGCAAGCTTGTCGCGCTGTGTCTTTAGGGCAATGCTTCGTTCCGCCTCAAGTTTTGAGTCCGCGTCGGCACGTGCCTTTTGTGCCTTCAGTTCTTCCTGTCGTTTTTTTTCCGCATTTTGTTTTTCTTTAAGCAGGGCTTTTTCCGCCTCGATGCGGTTCTTGTTCTGGATGGCGTTTATGTCGTTGCTTGTCATAAGCTTGGAAAGCTCAGCATCGTACTCGTTCATCATCTTCTGGAACTGAGCCTCATTCTGCTTTGCAAGGGCAAGCTGGTCGTCAACGCTAAAGTTTGAAGAGCCGCTCGCAAGAAGATTCTTGTTCAGGTCGCTTATCTGAATGCCAAGTTTTTCGCCAAGCGTAAGGGTTAGCTCGTCTATTGCGCCAGTTGAGCCGTAAAGGTATTCGGCCTTTGAATATTCCTTGCTTGTTGCGCTTGCCATCTGCTCGCCAGTTGTAAGGTCGGTAAAATCCACGCTGATTACATATCCGTTGCCTGTCTTGCGAATTTTTGTAAAGAGCGCGTATTTTGCGGTTGTAATTTTTCCAAGCTCGATTGCGGTGGACTCATCGCGGGCATTGCTTTCGCTTTCCGCCTGGAGTTTTTTTAATGCCGCCTCGGACTTTGAGTCAACCACAGTTTTCATTCCAAGAAATTCCTGCAGGTTGCTCTTTAATTTGTCCTGAATCTGTCCCGGAAGCCACGCCGCCTCTGAACCGGCAAGGTTTACAACTTCCTGATTCACAACCTGAACGGAGTTTTTTTGAAATTTATTTTCTTTTTTAGCATTATTTTCTATTTTAGCATTTTGTTCTATTTTAGCATTATTTTCTATTTTAGCATTTTGTTCTATTTTATTATTGTTTATAGAAACACTTTCTGTCGTTTCGCAAGAATTAAGAGATAGTATAAAAACAATCACTAATAAAAATACTATTTTTTTCATTTAGAATTTTCCTTGATACTTTCATTTTCTAAAAATTTACAGATAAAATATTCAACAGTGTTATCTTTTGGCTTATAAATTATACTCAAAGTTAGCTTTTCTTCTTGTAAGATATTTTTAAAGACTCTCTCTAATCTTTTGCATAACTAAAGGTTAAAGAGAGCCAAACAGGTTTTATTCTTTACATTAGATAGTCCGCCAGTCTCGCAGCTTCTTCTGTTGATGCCTTCGTCTGCGCTTCCTGTGCGTCCATTTCTTTTGCCTTTAACGCTGTCTTTGCTGTCTCGGCGTTGCTTGCCGCAGCATCGGCGTTTGCTTTTGCGCGCTCCGCCTCAAGACGCGCCATCTGCGCCTTGTAAAGAGCCTCCTCTTCTGCCTGTTTTGCGGCGTCCTTCTTGTCCGCGTCTGCCTTCATCTCGCTGAAGAGAGCGCCCACTTTCTTCTGTGTATCGGTAGTCAAGTCTGCGCCGCCCATAACGTCCATAAGATACTTCTTGCAGAGGTTGTCCCAAGTGCCTTTGTCCATTGAATAAACTGTGTAGTAGATGTACTGCTCGCTCTGATCTTTTGTTCCAGCCCTTGTTGTGCGCACTTTCTGGAAGAATCCTGTCTCCTCGCGGAGTCCTGTCATGTCCGCCTTTGTCTCGCTTGCAGCAACATAAACCGCCTCAAGCTGCCCCACGTCGTTCAGACCCTGGCCAACGCGTCCGATTACCTTCTGGCTAAGCTCCGCCGCCTGAGTGTAGGCAAATCCCGCGCGGCTCAAAGCCTGGGCTGCCGCCTCTGTTTTTCCTGTCGCCATGCTCACCTTTACAACGCGGTTTGCATCTGTTCCCCACTGCTGTTTGAACGTGTCTGAGTTTCCGCGCCTCATGTTCTTGAGCCACTGCGGAGCCTGCGCTTCGCCTAAAGTCCTGTCCGTCCAGTCAACAACCACAACCTTGTCAACATCGTCGTCAACATCGTTGTCAACATTAACATTGAGCGACGAATCCAGTGCAACCTTGGTGCTCCCGCAGCCCGACATTCCAAGAGCGAGCGCGGCCGCCACGCATACAAAAATCACCTTTTTCATTTTTTTCCTCCAGATGAAAAATTCTATAACTCAAGAAAGCCGCTCAAATCTTTTTTTACAGCTTCCTCAGTTTCCTTTGAAAGTTTTGGAAACGCCTTTTTCTGGGCGTTTTCAAGCGAATATGCGACAGACTTTTCCGCCGCCTGGACCTCGCACGAATAAACCGTTTTTTCCTCTTTGTTCTGGATTTTCAGCTCCAGTCCGGGTTTTATAGATACAGGCTCGCTTCCCGACACATTCAGCTCTACGAGGACTTCCGCAATGTAGTTTGCCTGCTCAATATTTTTGGAGACTTTAAGCCCGCAGTCTGTAAATACGGAGGAGACTGCGCTTTCCGCAAGGCGGCTATAGTCGTTTTGCGTCTGAATATATATAGAACAGTTCTGCCTGCTTTCCTCAAAAATCACCGGAACATGAGAGATTTTGTCGCGCTCGTCCTGATAAGCCGCCTCTTCCTTTGGATTTATGATTCTGCCGTACTCAAGTTTTTCCAGAAGTTCCGTTGCGCTCTGCCACACCTTGCCGCACATTCCGGCTTTGGAAAAATAGTCCGGCTCATTTTCAAGATTTTTGTAGAGACCGTTAAAGCTGTTCTTTTTGATTTCAATCTGAGGCTTGTACTGCTGCCATGCGTCATTGCGGTTCATGTAGACCACGCAGTACCACTTTTTTTCCGCCTTGTAGTAGAAAGGCTCGGTGTACTCAAGAGCAAAAAGCTCCACCTCGGACTGAACATTCACGTCGTCCACAACAAGAGTTTTCTCCTCCGCAGAATTTGCCGCTGTAACGGAAGTCATTGTCGTTGAAAGATTCGCGTTCACGCTTGTCTTGAAGTAGCGCGAGAGCGCGGCGGTTGCATCAGTCCTTGCTTTTTCGGCTGTATCGCCGCTTCCGCGCTGGGCAAGATATTCAGAATTCGGATATACAGTCCTGTAGTTCTGAACCCATTGCGGCATCGCCGCTTTTTTTGCAAAAAGCGGCAAAAGACAGCAAAATACCGCCGTCAAAATGAGGAAAGATTTTTTCATGTGATTTTCTCCAGAGACAAAAAAGGCGGATTCCGCACGCACAGGCACGCAAATTCCGCCTTTATAAGGATTTTTATAGATGGGGTATGAGAATTTACATTTGGAAGAGAGTACGCCTGCAGCAATCGAGCAATCGAGCAA
>NZ_DLLH01000065.1:199-17733 GCF_002476655.1 Treponema sp. UBA7567 | reverse complement strand
TCGAGCAATCGAGCAATCGAGGCTAGCAAACTGATAAATTCTCGTCAAGTACATAGCACTATTTTATTGCAAGAATATCTCGATGTCAATTTTTATAGCAATGTGTCTGTATGCCCTTTGCAACGTGTTTTTTCTGCGTTAGCGCTGGGAATGGCACGTTCCGGAGCAAGGCGCAGGAATGAGCGCAGCGAACCATGGACATAGCGACCCGAACGCAGTGAGGGGAACGCCCGGAATAACAAACGAACTCTTTTATTGTGCCAAGGCTTTTTTTACGGCCTGCAAATCTTTTTTTAAGAGCGGGCTTTCGGGATTTTGAGCAAGCTCTTTTTCGAGTATCGATTTGGCCTCGTCAAATTTTCCTGTATTAAAAAGCGGTACAACCTGATTGTGAACGGATATTTCGTGTTTTTTTAGAATCTGTCCGTCTATCATTTTTTTTACGCGGTTTT
Source organism: Treponema sp. UBA7567 (assembly GCF_002476655.1). Classification (NCBI taxonomy): domain Bacteria; kingdom Pseudomonadati; phylum Spirochaetota; class Spirochaetia; order Treponematales; family Treponemataceae; genus Treponema; species Treponema sp. UBA7567. The sequence goes on along the minus strand of NZ_DLLH01000065.1, from coordinate 17,281 downwards.
GCATTGCCTCGTCTGCAAGGGCGCTGCGGTTTTGAAAAAGTTCAAGCGCATCACTTTCTCGGTTTTCGTTAAGAAGATTGACTGCGGCGTTGTAAAGCGAATTTCCGTAAGTTTTTTGAAGGACCGCGCTGTTTCCAAAATTTTGAATTACTTTTTCGAGAAATTCGAGGGCTTTTTCCGGCTGCGAGGCGCGATTTTGGGTTATTGCGTAGTTGCAGGCCAGCGTATCAAGGTCGTTTTTTGCTGTTTTTGTTTCCGGATCTGAAAAAAGCTTTAGAAACTCAAGGCGGCTTATTTCTAGAGGAATTGCCGTTTCGTAGTCGCCGGAATCGTTTAGGCTGCTTGCAATATTTTTTCCGGTCAAGGTTGCGGCTGCACGGCTGCTTATCTGCCTGCTTCCAGCGTAGTATTTTTTTGGAATTACGGCGTATTTGCGGTTGTTTTCGGTTTGAGCGACAAGTTTTTTTTCGCCGGGATTAAAGCCATAAGGATTTGTCGTTTCGACGTCGATTTTTTTTGTGCCGGTAAAAACAGAACAATAGGCGTGGATATTTGTTTCCTGAACACAGACTTCGATTTCTAGACTCCGGGCCAACGCAAGATACAAAATGCTTGCAGTGACGCAGTTGTACGAACCTGTCAAAAGTGTCGTGTTAAGCCGAGTTGCGTCTTCCTTGTATTGGTAAAGGGCAACATCATACAAAAATAAAAGCAGTTTTTCCGCCGCGTCAATTTTTTCAAGACCGCAAAACTGTTTTTTTACGGCTTTTTCGAGCGAATCGTATTTTTTTAAGCAGGACAAGCCTTCTTCGCTTTCCACTGGACAAAACGAATATTCCAACGCTGTCTGGATTATCTGTCTTGATGTAAGATTTTGACCAAGAATGTTTTGTTTTTCGTCAGTGTGTTCAATTTTTTGAATTGAATTTTGCTCCAGCCCCCACAAAATTGACGGCTCAAGAGAAGGAAAAGCAAAAATAAGCTGAACTGCAAAAAATGCAAAAATTATTGCCAGGATTTTTTTCATATACGCTATTTTTTTAACAGATATTTTTCGATTTTGAGGGTGATTTTTTGACCTGAAGGCAAATCTTCATCTTCGGTCGGTAAATCTGCGGTCAAAATCTGGGAAGTTTCGTTGTCAAGGCGAATGCGGTAACGCGTTGTCTGTCCTAAAAATGCTGTCGAAACAATAGTTCCGCTGACTGTAAGACAATTTTTTGTTTCTTTTTTGCCTGCATTTATCTTAAAAAACCATTCTGGGCGGACTATCAATTTTTTTGCTTCTTTTAGGGACGGATTATCAATTTCAAATTCATTTAAGTCTGTCAGTTTTATAAAATTTGCCCTGCCGACTGCATCTGCGACAAAATCGTTTGCCGGTTCAAAATAGATTTGTCTTGGAGTTCCAACCTGCTGCAATTTTCCGGCTTTTAAAACCGCAATCGTGTCAGAAAGAGAGAGCGCTTCTTCCTGGTCGTGAGTAACATAGAGAGTTGTAATTCCAATCTGGCTTTGAACATCTTTTAGTTCTTCTCGAACCTGAGTACGCAGCTTTGCATCAAGAGAAGAAAGAGGCTCGTCCATTAAAAGAATTTTCGGCTCAAGAACAAGAGCGCGCCCCAAGGCTACGCGCTGCTGCTGTCCGCCAGAAAGCTCATGAGGAAATCTTTCCAGAAGATTGGCGATTCCGAGGATGCGCGCGGTTTTATGTATTTTTGCAAAATTTTCTTCTTTGCTGTTTTTATTTTTTATTTCAAGTCCATAGAGAAGATTTTTCTGAACCGTCATATGCGGAAAAAGAGCATAATCCTGAAAAACCATTCCAATCTGTCTTTTTTCCGGCGGAACAAAGGTGCAGTCCGCGCCATCAATCAAAATTGAACCAGAGTCTGGAGTTAAAAAACCGGAAACTATTTTTAGGAGGGTGGTTTTTCCGCAACCGCTTGGTCCCAAAAGTGTTGTAAAACTGCCGCTTTTTACTTCAAGAAAAAAATCGTTGATAGTCCGAGTATTTCCAAAACTAAAAGAAACATTCTTAAAAGTAAGGCTTGCACTGCTACTGTTCATAAATTTTTGCCTCAAACCGCCGGCTTAAAATTTTTCCGGCTCCAAGTATTATAAAAGTAATGACAGTTAAAACAAGTGCCAGAGCCGCAGATTTGCCCCAGTCGCCCTGCTCTGCCAAATTCAAAATTTTTATCGAGGCAAGTCCTGTGTTAAAACTTACCAGAAAAATAACCGAACTTATAGTTCCAACGCCACGAGCAAAATCGTAAACGGCAGAACTAAATAGACCGCCAATACTCAACGGCAAAATAATATCCTTTAAAACCTTCAGCCGTCCTGCACCCAAAGAACGGGCCGCTTCATCAAGAGAAATTTTCAGTCGGCTAAAAGTTGAAGAGCAGATTCTGTAGCTAAACGGCAGATAACTTACAGTCATTGCAATTATGATTAAAAACGAACTCAATTCAAAATGAAAAATTCTTTCGATATACGAAGAAACATAGGCAAGAGAAAGTCCAAAAAGTGTTCCTGGAATTGCAGAAGGAATCTGGCAAACCGCATCAAGCCCCGAAACAAGCGGAAGTTTTGTTCTGTGTGTAAGATAAACGGTTAGAGCCGCAATAAAAGTTGACAAAAGCGCCGCCACAAAGGCAAAACAAAGGGAATTAAACAGACTCTGGCTGAACGAAAAAATTGCCTTAAAATGGGCAAAGGTAAAGCTCGTATTTATTCCCCAAAGTTTTTGAAAAGCGCCCATTGTAATAGAAAGAAGCTGCGCAATAATCAGTACTGCAAAAAAAGAACAAAAAACCGTAAGCAAAATATTCATTCCAAAACTGACATTTTTGTTTTTTTTGAACGGAATATTTTTTTCTGATTTTGGACTTGGCTTTCCTCCGCCGATTTTTCCGCCAATTGTCGCAAATTTTAAGGCATTTTTTTTATAAAAACGGTTTTGCAGCACAAAAAGCAAAATTGATGGAATCAAAAGAACAAGCCCCATTGCGGCGCTTGTTCCAATATTAAGCCAGCCTGTAAGCTGAGTGTAGATTTCAACAGCAAGAACATTAAATCTTCCGCCAACAATCAGGGGATTTCCAAAATCGCTCAAAACGCTTACTGCAATAAAGAGCGTAGCCGAAACAATTCCAGCAAAACTCAACGGCAAAGTGACCGATTTAAAAATTTTCCAGTTGCCTGCTCCCATGCTTTTTGCAGCCTGTTCAATAGAAGGATTTATTCCGTTTAAAGTCTGGCAGCAAATTAAATATGCAATCGGAAAAAAGCACAAAACCTGGCTTAAGAGAAGTCCCCAAAAACCGTAAAGGCTTACATCAAGACCGAGCAATGTTTTTGTAAAAAATCCCTGCCGTCCAAACAAAAGAATAAAAGAAAGGCCTCCGACAAAAGGAGGCGTTACCATGTGGACAACAGGAACGACCGCAAATAATTTTTTTAAAGGAAGATTGCCGCGGACAACGGCATAAGCGTAAATGTAACCGACAAAAACAGAAACAAAGGTCGAGCAGACACATTCAATAGCGGTATTTCTGATTGCCGTAAAAAATCTTTTTTGAGTAAAAATCTGCGCAAAGTCGGACGGGCGCACAGAAAAAAGAGCGTATAAAACAGGAATAATTACTGTTATCGCAAAAAAAAGCCACAATGCAGCGCAGGCAAAAAAACTTTTTTCCTGACCGTAAATTTTTCCTGTTTTATTCAATTTAGTTCCTTGAAAAATGGACTATTCCAATTCTAGTTTAAGATTTTTGACCACTTAGACAAAACTTCTGTTTTTTGACCAGCAGCCTTTGCTCTATCATAATTGATTAAATCAACATCTTCAATTCTTGTTGCTCCTTCAATTATGCCAGCTTCTGAATTTACAGGAACGGTAAAGTCGATTGAAGTCATAAGTTCCTGAGCGTCTTTATCGAGAATAAAATCAACAAACTTTTTGGCATTTTCAGGATTTTTTGCATTCTTCAACACTGCAATGCAGTCAACGTCTCCGGCAGTTTTTGGAGGCGAAACTGCCACAATATCAAATCCCTGCGCCTTGTATTTTACGAGCGCATGAAGGTAAGCAACCCCAAGAGCATATTCGCCTGTTCCAATGAGTTTTGGAGGCGCGCTTCCGCTGTCCGGGAACTGGCCAACAAGCTGGCTCAATTTTTCAAGATAATTCCAGCCGTTTTCCCAGCCAAGACGCTGCAACTGGTTCTGAAGGAAAAGATACGCGGTCGAAGAGCTCGCAGGGTTTGTCATAACAAGTTCGCCCTTAAAAAGTGGATTTGCAAGCTCATCCCAAGTCTTAGGATATTCAACTCCAGGGAATTTTTCTGCAAAACGTTTTGCGTTAATTCCGATTCCAAGAGAAAGAACACAAAATCCAGTCCAGGTTCCGTCGGAAGATTTTGCATAAGACGGCAATTTGCCGGCAATTTTTGGAACATAAACGTCCAGAGCACCGGCTTTTGCAGCCTGAATATGGTAAGCAGAGCCGCCGCCCAAAAGAACATCGGCTTTAGGGTCGTCTTTTTCGGCAATAACGCGGTTTACAAGTTCGCCGGTTGTCGCACGCAAATAATTTACTTTAATTCCAGTTTTTTTTGTAAAAAGATTACAAAGAGCCGCAGTTTCTTCATCGTGAATAATCGAATAAACATTCAATTCTCCGCCGTTTTTTCCACAAGCAGAAAACAATACACAAGAAGCAAAAACAAGCGCAAGTGTTCCAAAAACTTTTTTCATAAGTCCTCCAATTCCTTTATAACCTAGTAATATAGTATGTTATAAAAGATTATTCAATATGGATATAAATAATAAGTATAAAAACTGAATGCTAATTTTTGATAAAACAAACACAAGACGGGCAAATAGAAAAAAAATTGAATTTTAATTATAATTTCGTTCATGCCGCAAATTAAAGAAAAATCCTCACGAAACAAGACCATAAATTTTACAGAAAAAGAAGGCTCAGAATACTTAAAAAAATGCCTTTTTGCAGATTCATCATTTTTTCCTTCAAAAGAAGAACTTTCCGACTGCATAATCTGCGGAGACACATTTGAACTGCTTCCAAAACTTCCAGAAGAAACATTTTCTCTCATTATTGCAGACCCGCCGTACAACCTTTCAAAACAGTACAATTCTTCAAAATTTGCGGCAAAAAACCATGCAGAATACAAGTCTTACACAAAAAAATGGCTTGAACTTACGCTGCCGCTTCTCACAAAAAACGGCTCAATGTACATCTGCGTAGACTGGCAAAGCTCAATAATCGTTGGCGAAGTTTTAAACGAATACGAAGAAAAAGGAAAAATATTTCTGCGCAACAGAATCACCTGGGAAAGAGAAAAAGGCCGCGGAGCAAAAGCAAACTGGAAAAACTGCCACGAAGACATTTGGTTTTTTACAAAATCCGAAGATTATATTTTTAACACAGACGCAGTAAAAATGCGCAGAAAAGTAATCGCTCCGTACAAAACAAACGGAAAACCAAAAGACTGGACAGAATCTTCCGAAGGAAATTACCGCGACACCTGCCCTTCAAATTTTTGGAACGACATAACAATTCCATTCTGGTCGATGAGCGAAAACACAGCGCATCCAACTCAAAAACCAGAAAAACTCCTTGCAAAGCTAATCTTAGCGTCAAGCAATCAGGGAGATTTAATTTTCGACCCTTTTGCAGGTTCTGGAAGCACAGCCGTAACAGCAAAAAAACTCGGCCGCCACTGGTGCGCAATCGAAAAAGAACAGCGTTACTGCGCCTGGAGCGAATACCGCCTTCAAATGGCAGAAAAAGACTCTTCGATTCAAGGCTATTCCGATGGAATTTTTCATATGCGAAACGAATAGTTTTTTCTGCAAAAAAAAATCTCAGCTTACCACGAAATTACGCAGCTGACAGGAAAATGGTCAGAATATCCAGTTCCGTACTTTAAAATATATTTTGAAGGCAAACCGTTAGCATTCGACCAGTTTCCTTTACATTCAACCTTAAAGTCAGAAACATTCGCTCCGCTTCCGGCAAAAAAATGGTCGATTCGCTCCCAATTTCCGTTGTAAAAGTAACTGCCCGGCTCAAAAAGATTCCCGTCAGAATCGTACCAGGGAGAATAAACAAAAGCAGGATTTTTACCGCGAAGCTCAACGTTAAGCTGAAGTTTTCGTCCGTTTATCTTTCTAAATTCCAAAATATCGCGGTTAAAGTCGCCGCAGGCAACAACAGGAATATTTTGGCCTTCATATTCCGCAAAACTTTGGGCAAGAACCGATTCCTGAAAATTTCGCCAAACCTCGCTTTTTTCCGCCCCGCCGCTCTTGCTTTTCCAGTGATTAACAAAAAGCAAAAGAGGCCGCTCATTTACATTTACAAAAACTTTTAAAAGAGGACGCATAGAAGGCTGTTTTTCTGATTCGGAACGGACATCCAGAGAATGAACCGTTTTTCCAAAAAGCGGAAAACGGCTCAAAACTCCCAGCCCAATCGCCGAACCTTCATCTTTGTAAAAACACCCATAACTGTAATTTTTTGAAAAGCTGAAATTTGAACAAAGCCTGTTAAAAATGTCATAAAGCTGGTCTTCGTTTTCAAGCTCCTGCATAACAAAAATATCCGGCTCACAGGCTTTTACAACTTCCGAAAGCCGCTCAAGTCTGACACCGTATTTTTCTTCGCACCAGCCGGCAGAACTAGAAGCAAACTCCGAATATTCAGTTCCGCTAAAGTTTCCGTCAAAAAAAGTCTGCAAATTCCAATTCAAAATTTTGACAGAATTCAATTTTTCAGACTGATTTTTTTCTGCAAGCAAACAAGACTGATTGCAAGAACAAAACAAAAATCCTGCCGACAAAAATACAATCCCAAAACAAAAAACAGATTTCTTATTTTTCATAAATCGCCTCTTAACCAAAAAAAACTCTTCTATAATAATAAAGTGTCTTTAAAGTTAAACTTTTGACAATTTTTTGAAAAAAAAATCTTTTATGGCAAAATCAGCAAAAACCTAAGAATTCTGCTTCATAAAATTTGCCCAGATTTTGTCAGCCTTTGCAATATGATTCAAAACCCAGCTTGCAATATATTTGTAAAAGCCAAGAACACCGCCCTTGCTGTCAGCAGAAAGTTTTTGAATCTGAAAACCAACTTCCTTTATAAAAAATTCATGGGCGGCCTTGTGCGTGCTAAGTCCGACATACCCGATTTTTTTCTGAAGCTCTTCTTCGTTAGAAAAATGATACTCCGTATAATCCGTCAATTCTTTCAATATAGAAGGCATTTTTTCCTTTAATGCGGTCTCATTTCCAGTAACAACATCATAAAGCTCGTTTGCAATCGCAATAAGTTTTTTGTGCTGTCTGTCAATTTCAGGAACACCAAGAAGATATTCATCGCTCCATTCAATTTTTTTAATTTCTTCCATATAAAAGCCTCATTTTTTTTGTAAAAATACTTATCTGCAAAAAAAATACAATAAAAATATCCGTTCGTCAAATTTTTAAAGCATTTTTGGACGTGCCGGCAACAAGTTGCCGTCGGGCTTTCCAGAGTTCCGGCTTTCGCCTGCATTGCTCCTCTTCGTTCCGCAACGGCTCCGCCGCTCTTCCAATCCCTCACGCAAAATTATCTTCCGCCTGGTCCCGGATTCGGATGCGTTCCTTCCGTTGCACCACCGGTTGTTCCGCTTGTCTTTGTGTAAACATAGCTTGAGGTTGTTGTCGCAATGTTGCTTGCGGTTGTTGTGCCGCCTGAAACGTCCGGCAATTCAACGTAAAGATTGCTGAACGTGCTTCCGCCGCTTGCCGTAACTCCGCTAACGGCTTTGTATGTTGTGCCGGTTTTTATTTCCGGAGAAGAAAGAATCATTATATACTGCGAGTTTGCGCTTGTTCCGAATGCAGACGGAATTGCAAACGCAAAAACAGCGTTTCCGCTTGAATCTTCAACGGCAAAAGTTGTTCCGCCCGCGCCAAAATAATCTCCCGAAAGAACAACCGTGCTTTGCGTGCACTCGCTTGAAGTCGGCTTTGAATAGTTGCTCGTTCCAACTCCAACCAAAAGTCCGCCTGTAATTGCGAAAGTGTTTTCGTCGCAGTCAAACGCACATTCAGGAGTTTTTGCCGTCAAAGCGACAATCACACCGCCGTTTATAGTAAGCGTTCCGTTTGAGTCAATCGCGTCGTTTGAAGAAGAATACGCGTAGATGTTTCCGCCGCTGATTACGACTTGCCCTGCGTAGCCTGAATCGTCGCGGCTTGCGTTTATGCAGTCGTCCGTGCAGTTCAAGTTTATGATTCCGCCTGAGATAAAGACCGCCTGCTTTCCCTCGATTCCTTCCGGGCTGAGTTTTGTCGTCTCGATTACCGTAACGCCGTCCGCGTCTGTGAATGTGTAAGCAGAGCTTGACTCGTCCGCCGGAGTTCCAGTTGTCGTTATGCTGATTTCTCCGCCGTTAATCAGAACGTAAGGATACGGGTCGTCGCTTGTGTCTTCAGTTTCCACGTCGTCCTCATAATCCCATTTTGCAGAAATTCCTTTTCCAACGGTTGAAGAAGTGATTTTTCCGCCGTTTATGACGATAAATCCTTCGCCCGGATTGTCCTCGTCTTCCGCTCCCTCAACGATGATTCCGCGGCTCTGGTTGTTCGTGTTCGCGCCGGTTCCGCTGATTGTGATTTCGCCTGAGTCCATAACAAATCCGTTCACGCTCTGGATTGCGTTCCGTCCGCTTGTGTTCACGTTCAAAGTTCCGCCGAAAATTCTGATGTAGTCCTTTGAATAAATTCCGTGCTTGTAGCCCTCGTTCAAGGTGAGCGAGCCGCTTCCCGAAATCAAGAGCGCACCTTTTGTGTAGATTGAGCCTTTTGTCTTGTCGCCCTTTGCCCAGCTTGCAGTAAGTTCCGCATCGTCAGCCTTTGTTCCAGAAAAACCGCTTGAATAATAATCTGTTCCTTCTGCCTCGCTGTAGCCTGTTCCGTATTTTCTGCCGTCTGTGAGCGAGTTCGTTCCTTCCAAAACAAGATAAACCGTCGATTTTGCGTCAACGTTTATGCAGGGATAGTTTCCGCTCGAAGAAATTACCGCGTCGTGAAGATAGAGCGCGACCGTTCCTTTTTTATATGAAGAAATGTTCAGCGCGCCTTTTTCCGCAGTTCCTGTTATGTCGAATTTCAAGTTTGATTTGTAAGATGACGAGTCGATGTAAAGAACTCCGTCAGAAATTTTCGCAGTTATTTCACTTGAATCCAAAGTTACAGTTGCAGATTCTCCGCCGTCGGTCAAAGAACTCCAAGTTGAATTGTCCGCCGAAACTTGAAGTTTGCTCAAATCAACATACAAAGTTCCGCCAAAAGCAACGCTTTCGTAAGCCGCCGCGCCTGTGATTATGTTTCGTGAAGAAGAGTTCGGAGAATAAGAATTCGGTCAGAAAGATATGTCGATTTTGTCCGAAGAATTGAAAGAAGTGATTTCAGAAGTTACAGTTGTAGCTGTCTCAACCGAGCCGGAAGACGAGCCGCCGCTTCCCGACGGAATTCCGCTTCCGCCTGAATCAGAATTAGAGCCGTCATCAGAAAAACTACAGCCCGTAAAAAACAAACAACCAAATAAAAGTGTACCAAAAACCAGATAAAAAACCACCTTATTTTTCTTCATATATCCTCCAAATATGGAAAAGTAAATATATTAAAAAAATAAAATAACAAGTTTTTAGTTACAAAAAATATGTAATCAAATCTAGAAGAACTGGTTGCTGGCATTTAAAAGTCAATAGCTTATCTATTTATCAAGGCAAGTCCAGCAAGAACTACAAAAACTCCCGCAATCTTATTCCAACTAAGATGCTCCTTATAGAAGAGCCATCCAACAAAAATAAGAGCCACGGCAAGAAAAGCGCTTTGAACGACCGAAGCTGTACTGACAGGCCATCCAGCTTTATAAATATAAATCCAGCCGACTTCAAGCCCCACAAGAACAATTCCGAACACAAACGGCACCCAATTCAATCTGCCATACTCCTGAAATAAATTTCCATTTCGGTTCAGAACAAAATACATCACGGCCGAAAACACTGCGCCGACAGAATATGTTATAGTGAGCGATGCCAGCGGATTTATTCCGTTTGGAACTGACTTTGCGCATATCTGATACATGACATTTGACAAAACAACCAGTACAACTGGCAAAACATAGCTTAACACTTTACTCTCCTTAATAAAACTCCGCGTTAGCGGCAAGCTACGGATGGCGAGAATCACAGTTTGTGAAAGCAACGCTTGAGCAAACTGTAATGATAAAAATTACACGGATGTAATTTTTATCATGCCTCCTTAGAGCATTTGCTTTTTTTGTACCATTCAAGAACTTCTGCAAGATTTTCTTCCCGCACTCTTTCGCCGTCATTCATCATAATTTCAAGCATTTCGCTTTCCCGCTGAGTGCGGTCTGTCTTTGCCTCAAGCTGCTTTGTAACCATTTTGACCATCATGTTCATCATAAGTCGGTAGAGTCCGTGCAGTTTTTTTACATTGAAATTTCCCTGCAACGTAAAAAGCGGGATTTCATCCGGAACGCAAGTTTTTTCACGGATTTCTTCTGTGCGTGTTCCAGTTCTTTCCATTCCGACTGCGCAAACGGCGCGGATTTTGTATTTTTTTGCAGCCGTCTTGTAGCCTTTGACTTGCGCCGCCATTATCCAGCCAAGATAAATAATTTCGCTTCCTTCCTCAACTTTTGACTTTGCCTCTTCCATTGAAAAAACAGAAAGACCTGTTTTTTCCGCGAGCATTTTTGCGTACTGCTCTGCGCTTCCTGTGTTTGTTGTGTAGATGATTGCTTCCATTTTTTTTCCTCCTAGGTTCAATTTCGAGTTTTAAATTTTACTGTCATTATCGGGCTTGACCCGATAATCCGTTGTAAAGATTTGATAATCGAGTTAGCTATGCAAACATCGCGGTGTCAAGCACGGCAATGACAACCTTGTTAGCATAGAAATAACTGTTTAGTAGCTGTTTTTATTAAAATTCGACATTCGACCTCATAGATTATTTTGATTATTTTTCAGCCCGTTCTTTTTCGAACTGCTCTATAAAATTTTCTATGTGTTTTTCCAGCTGAACAAAAACTAATTTTTTAGCATTCTCTTCTGCGCCGTCGTAAACGCTGTAAAGAGTAAAAATCGGTCCGTAGAATTCAAACGCAACCTGCCTTGCTTTCGGCTTTGATTTTGTTATCTTTTTGAAAATCTTTGTCATGTATTCAAGCGGTCCTGCCACAAGATAATCTTGATAAAGATTGGACATTTCTTTGCTTCGGAATTGTTCCAATGTAAGCATTTTGCGGAACTGGGCAGAAAACTTTTCTTCCGTCCAATGCCTGAACTGCGCAATGCTGTACCCGCGGATTTTTTCAGCTGGAATATTAGCGTATGCTTCTGCGGATTTTTCGGAATTTGATTCTGGCATTTTGTATTTTTTTGCGCGTTCCAAATCAAGTTCCGCCATGCGCTCAATAATCCGCTCAAGAATCTGCTGCTTGCCTTCGTAATGTTTGTAAAGCGCGCCTTTCGTAATTTTTAAGCGGGATGCAATATCGCTCATGGAAGTTCCCAAAAATCCGTTTTGCGAAAAAAGTTCAAGCGCAGTTTCTACAATTTGCTCTTTTGTTTCGCTTGGCATTTTTATCTACCTTTTAAATTTTAATTCCCCTTAATTTCGAGTTTTAAATTTTAGCGTCATTATCGGACTTGAGTTCTTGTCATTATCGGACTTGACCCGATAATCCATGCGTACAGAGATTTCTGTGTCCGTAGCACAGAAATGACAAAAGAAGCAAGCACGGGAATGACACTTAAATTACTGTTCTTATTAAGACTCGGCATTTGGATTAATTAAGTAACTGTTCGTTTACTTACAAGTATATAATAGTTACCAAACGGTTACTTGTCAAGAGAAATTGAATATTTCTGCCTAAAAAAAATCTTGCCACCAGTTTTTTTGCTCGCTATAATTTCTTGCTAGAGAAAAATCATGAATAAAATAATCATCAGAAAATATGCGGAAAAAGACATTCCCGCAATGTGCGGAATCTGGAATGAAGTCGTTGAAGAAGGAGTCGCCTTTCCGCAGGAAGAAGCTTTGACTGAAAAAAACGGAGCGGATTTTTTTGCTTCCCAAACTTACTGCGCGGTCGCCGAAGAAACTGAAAGCGGAAAAACCGTCGGGCTTTACATTCTGCACCCGAACAATGTCGGCCGCTGTTCGCACATTGCAAACGCAAGCTACGCCGTAAGTTCCGCCTGCCGCGGACTTCACATCGGAGAACTTCTTGTAAAAGACTGCCTTGCTCAAGCCCGGCTCGCAGGATTCAGGATTATGCAGTTCAACGCCGTTGTTGCAACAAACATCCATGCACGGCATTTGTACGAAAGGCTCGGTTTTATTCAGCTTGGAACAATAAAAGGCGGGTTCAGAATGAAAGACGGACATTTTGAGGACATCTGCCCGTATTACCGCGAAGTGTGAAATTTTCAGCAAGTTTTCGGAAAAAAAATGAACAGGCTGGAAAAAAGTTCTATTTTTTGAATAAATCAGCGTGGGTTCCTGTGCGGGAAAGCTCAAGAATCAGCACATCATCTTTTATCTGATAGGTCGAATTTCGAGTTTTAATAAAAATAGCTGCTAAACAGTTATTCCTATGCCAACAAGGCTGTCATTGCTGTGCTTGACACCGCGATGTTTGCATAGCTAACTCGATTAGCAATCTTTCCAATGGATTATCGGGTCAAGCCCGATAATGACACTAAAATTTAAAACTCGAAATTGAGCCTGATAAACTAGAAGCCAGTCCGGTTTTATGTGACATTCACGGTGGTTCTTCCAGTTTCCTTCAAGCGCATGGTCGCAGTATTTTTCATCGAGAGGCAGACCGTTTGCAAGTTTTCCTACTATTTCTGCAAAAAGGCTTAAGTCGTAATGCCGCTTTTCAACTTTTTTCATGTCCTTTTTCATTGCGGAGGTAAATTTTACTTCGTATTTTGTTTTTTCTTTTGAAAATTCCATTATTTTAACAAAGCCTCCATCAAGTCATGAACATTATTATATCCCTTCACATTCGGGTCGTTCGCAATTCTGTCGCCTTCTTTCATCGCCTTGATTGTCTTGCGATTCGGGCGGTCAACGGCAATGTCAAACGGAATCCGTCCTTCGCGGAGAACTTGCTTTGTAAAAACATTGTAAAGGCCTGAAACTGTCATTCCGACCTACTCGCAGAATGAAGAAATATCCTTTTTGTCCTGGTCATCCAAAGTGATTGTTAAATTTGCCATAATATCCTCCAAAAACAGCAGTTTACACTTGAATGTATGTGAATTTTATGTGTTTTTTAAGTGGGAATCACAAGAATCGCGAATTTTTCGGAACAGAGAACTTCCCGACATCAATTCCTTCTATCTTCAAGAGCGCGATTTTGTTTTTGATTCCGCCGCCGTAGCCTGTCAGACTTCCGTTTGAGCCGACGACGCGGTGGCACGGAACGATTATGCAGATTGGATTCCAGCCCACCGCTCCCCCGACCGCCTGCGCGCTCATTTTCTTAATTCCTTTTTCAGCCGCGATTTTCTTTGCAATCTCGCCGTAAGTCAAAGTTTTTCCGAACGGAATTTTCATCATCTCATCAACGACAAGCTTTCTGAAAGGCGTAAGATTTTCGATTTTGAACTTCGGAGCAAAATCAGGACTCCGCCCCGAAAAATAAATGTCGAGCCAGCGGCAAGCCTCGGCAACGGCAGAAATGCCGGAATCGCGGGCATTTTTCACATTTTGATCATAATCCGATTCAAAAATCTTATGCTTTTTTGAGTCAGGAGAATCCTTAAAGAAAAGTCCTGTCAAAAAATCTCCGTCGCTTTCAATCAAAATCTCCCCGAGCGGAGAGCCGTAGGAATAAACGCAAGCCATAACAGAATTTTAGCACGAAATTGTAGATAAAAAAATTAACGGCATAAAATTGAAAAAAGATTTTTGATAAAAAACACAAAAAATGTCAGTATTGTGCAAATACCCCCCCCCATTTTCTACAAAAGACATATTATCATTTTCTTATCTAAGAAAAAATTCTTTTTTGGAGGAGAATTATGAAAAAAATGTTGAGAATTACGGCGGCATTTGCAGCTCTTGCGGCAATGACGAGCTTTATCGCCTGCTCTAGCAACGATGACGGTGGAGATGGCGACAAAAACGGCTTTGAAAACACCTACTGGGCTATGGAGGATTTTTCAGACAACACAGAAGAAGCAGGAGTCGAGCTTACTTATAAAAATGTTATTTATGTCCATATTGAAGACAGCTCAAAAGGCACTGCATATATAGCTGGTTCTGATTCTATTGATTACGAAAAGCTGGACTATACAAAGACAAATTCTGTGGATATTCCTTATTCTGAAAAAGAGACATTCACGTATGTTGTTGACGGCTCTAAAATCACAATCACGAGCAAATACAAAGACGATGCCGGACAAGAGAAGACAGAGATAATCGAAGGAACTTTTTCTTCCGACAAAAAATCATTCACAACAACAGAGACTGAAGACGGCGAAACATATACAACCACTTACACAAAGGTTGACAAAGCTCCTTCGAATGCAACATTAGTTATCACTGTGGCTGGCTCTAGCGGAAGCGAAACCGGAGGTGAAACTGGTGGAGAGACAGGCGGAAGCGAGACTGGTGGAGAAACCGGCGGCACAGAAACCGGCGGCGAGACAGGAACAACAAAAACTGCAACAATTGCGTATGATGGTTCTTTAGAAGAAAATGCGCCAGCTGTCACAGGAGAGGAAGGTGTATTCTCAGACGTGCAGACAGCAATTGAAGGTGCAGGCGTTGCAGAAGGATACTCTCTTGATGACGGCTACCCAAGATATGGTTCTCAAACTTATAGTGGAGATGACGGTGTTAAAAACGGAACAACTTCAGCAGGTATGTTGATTGTGTCAAACTTGCAGGATGGAAACACGAAGATTTCCTTTGATGCAAGTACTGTTATGGCGTATGCAACATATAAATTTACACTTTCTGCAAAATCTGATGTAGAAACTGCTGTAAAAGCATTTAACACACAAAGCTCAGCTCTTGCTGGAAAAATTGAAATTATTGATGCTGAGGGAAATTCAAAAGCAAGCAAACAGGCAGAAGCTGGCTCAAAATCAGCGAATGATGTGACAGCAGATTCTGTTGAACTTGATGCAGGTGAGTATACACTTAAATTCAGTTGGGTTACGACAAAGGCTGCAGAGCTTAAAAAGGTAAATTGCGGCATCTCTAGCTTCTCAATTAAAGCGACAACAAAATAGATCTAATCCTGCATTAACTTTTAGTTAATTTCTAGCCCAGCGAAAGCAACAAAGTTTTTCAAATGAAGCTTTTGTTCATCGCCGGGCTTTTTGTTTCTATCTCTTGCACTTATTACGAATTCTATTTTCTAAAAATTCTTGAATCGTACTGAGTACGAAAGCCATTTTTACCAAAATTCAAAAATCGTACTCAGTACGAACATTGCTTTTCAGAAATTTTCAAATCGTACTCAATACGAATCATGTTTTTATCAGAATCCTTGAATCGTATTCAGTACGAATGTCATTTTCTTAAAAACCTAAAATCGTAATGGGTACGGAATCTTTTTTCTTCTTTTTCAATCGTATTCATAAAAAATTCCCACGACAGACCGGTCAGAAGAGAAGAAAATAATATTTTAATTATGCAGAAGCCAGCCACTTTACCGCATAAATCTGAATTATTCCGTTATGGTCAATGTTGTTTGAGTTGTCCAAAGTTATCAGAAGTTTCGGATAATTGTCCTTCATCAGCCTGAACGGGCGCAGTTCACGCTCCAAAGTGCTTTGCTCACGCACAGAAAGCGCAACCTGATAATATTCTGTCAGCCCGTCTTTTTTTGCCACAAAGTCAATTTCAAGGTCGTTGTATTTTCCAACATAGACTTCATAGCCGCGCCGCAAAAGCTCAAGATAAACCACATTTTCTAAGATAAATCCGTCATCGCCGGTTCTGATTCCCAGCATAAAAAAACGCAGTCCCATGTCAACGGCGTAATATTTCTCAAGACTTTTAAGAAATTCCTTGCCTTTTATATCGTAGCGCGTCGCTTTGTAAAAAAGATAACTTTCAGTCAATGCGCTGTAACAGTTTTCCACAGTAGCCGGGGAAGTTTTGCGTCCGCCGCTTGTCAATGTGTCGCTCACTTTCTTTGACGAGACAAGATTTCCCACATTAGAAAGCGTGAACTTGCAGACTTTTTCCAGAACGTCAGAATCAGAAAGTTTTTTGCGCTGGATTATGTCTTTGAGAACAATAGTGGAATAAATTCCGCGGATATAGTCGCGAACTAGATTCTTATCGGTACTGATTGACGCGACATAGGGAAATCCTCCGACCGAAACGTACTCGTTGTACAAAGTTTCATCCGCCGTAACTTCCTTTTTTAAAAAGTCACTCTTGAATTGCGCATATTCGGCAAACGAAAACGGCAGCATTTTTATTTCGACATACCGACCGGAGAGAAGAGTCGCAATCTCGCCTGAAAGCATATAGGCGTTTGAGCCAGTGATGTAAATGTCAACGTTGTCCTTTAGAAAAAGGCTGTTCACGACTTTTTCAAACTGCGGAACAAGCTGAATTTCGTCAAGAAAAACATAGTTCATCTGCCCTGCAGTAATTTTTCCCCTCAAATGCTTATAAAGAACGTGATAATCGCAAAGGAATTCGTTTTCAAGGTCGTCAAAATTGATTGAAATTGTGTTGCATTCTCCAAGTTTTTCGACTTCCGATTTAAACTGGCTAAGCAGCGTTGATTTTCCGCAACGCCTTACGCCTGTAACAACTTTTATGACCTTTTTATCCTTCCAATTCCAAAGGATTTTCATAAATTCTTTTCGTACAACCATACAACCGATTATAAGTAAAAAGTTTTTAACGTGCAAGTTAAAAACTTTTAGACAGAAGCTTTTTTTTAACATATAAAGCCCCAACTTCGAGTTTTGATAAGAACAG
>NZ_DLLH01000065.1:0-122 GCF_002476655.1 Treponema sp. UBA7567 | reverse complement strand
AAACTCGAAATTCAGGCTATAAATATATTTTTTAAAGTCTTCCCCTCGTACACACCGCCCCGGAATTCTGCTAAAATATTCCCATGGCTAGAGAAAGATTAAGCAGCAGACTTGGATTTATT